>SKWJ01000399.1 GCA_007128995.1 Paracoccaceae bacterium | reverse complement strand
GGGCAAGTGGCGGATGGGGTGGGATTCGAACCCACGGTACGGTTCCCCGCACGCTAGTTTTCAAGACTAGAGCCTTAAACCGCTCGGCCACCCATCCGTATCTTGTCGCGGCTGGACATGTGCTACGTCGTAGCCAGCCGCACAGCATTTACACAACGCAAGCCACTGGGCCTACTACCTGTTCTTTTCGTCAACCGGCCCTGCAAGCATAGGTTTTCACGAACGTCTCGATCAACCAGTCTTGCACTGCGCCCATATGCTGCCTTCTAACCGCATCACGTGGCATAGCCAAGGCTATCACCGAGTTTTTTCGGGCTTTCGCCGCAAAATTTTTGAGCGGGCCCGAGGGGCCGGACGGATCCTTGTAGGCGTGTCGGGCAAAGCGTTACGGTGGATATGCGACTCGCGATCAAAGCGGGTTTCCTGCGTGACATATAGCCGGGCTGCGCCGCATCGCTGGTGCGCCAGTAGATGCCGGTTCCATCCCGGATCGGCGATCAGTCATTGACCATATATGCCCCGAGACGTTACGTCTTATTGAAGATCTCGCGCTATCGTGGCGATCTTGTTGGTTGAAGATCGAAATGGACACGAAGAGCCCAGCGCCAAAACGGATTTCAGCGTTACTGACGCTCATGACAAGCTGTGCGCTGATCATCGTCATCTTTACGCTCGGACTGGTTGCGATCCGGCTCGCAATCGACTTCGACAACCAGGCACGCAATGATGCCGTTCAGCGCGTCGAACGCGGGTTGAGCGCGATGACCGACCGCTTGAAGTCGAACAGTGTGGATTATGCCAACTGGACAGATCATTATATTGCTTTGCACAACAACGATCTGGCCTGGCTGGATGAAAATATCGGACTTGCCGTGCACGAGAGTGGGGTTGCGCAACTGGTCATTCTTGGCGGGGATCCATTGCGCCGCGTTCTCGGTTGGCTGTCCGACGATCTGGGGCCGCTCAGAGCTGAAGAGTTCGCTCAGACGCTTGCCTTTGTCGAGGCTCACACGGACGAGTCCGGCATTTCTTTGGATGACCTGCCATATGCAGCGTTTCGCTGGATCGGAGAGGAGCTTTGGCTGCTGACCGTTGACCGGGTGTTGCCGCATACCGCTCTGGAAACGGCAGATGGGCCAGCGTCGTTCATGGTATTCGGGGTGACTGTGACCGACCAGATCTCGCGCTATCTTGCAGACACGATCCTGCTGTCGGATGTCAGATTACAGTCATCGCCCGGAGATCTGCGCGCCAGCTACATGCTGCCAGTCATCGATGGTCGTCCGGCCTGGCTTGTCTGGACATTGCCCAATCCCGGAACCAATGCAATTGCATCGGTGATGCTGCCAGTTGCTCTGACCATCGCTCTGTTGCTGATCGTCGTGGGTGCAGGTGTCTATGCGTTGCGCCGTACGGCCGCGGATCTGGAGCGTGCGCTGGTCCGGGCAGAAGCCGCATCGAAGGCGAAATCCGAATTTCTGGCGAATATGAGCCATGAAATCCGAACACCGCTGAATGGCGTGCTGGGCATGGCGGAGTTGATGTCGGATACCCGGCTGGAAAGCAGCCAGCGTGAGATGCTGGAAACGATCCGCAAATCCGGCGTAAGCCTGTTATCCCTGATCAATGACATCCTCGATCTGGCTCGGGTCGAGTCGGGCAAGATGACGTTGGAGAGCCGCCCTTTCAAGCTCGATGAAATACTCGAACGGCTGGAGTCGCTGCATGGCGCCATGGCCCATGCGAGAGGGCTGCAACTGGTGGTCCGCCGCACCGGCGGCCCGACCGGGTTCCGGACCGGCGATGAGACGCGTGTCATGCAAATCCTGCACAATGTCGTCGGGAATGCGATCAAATTCACGGAGAAAGGCACCATCACTGTCGAGGCGGATGCAACAGATCCGGAGCAGATTGTATTTCGCGTTCAGGATACCGGCATTGGCATGACCGAAGACGAGGTCACCCGGTATTTCCTGCCCTTCGAACAGGCCGATGCCAGCACGACACGGCGCTTTGGCGGGACGGGACTGGGCATGTCCATAACCCGGCGCCTGATCGAGGCCATGGAGGGCAGCATTTCGGTTAACAGCGTTCCGGGACAGGGCACCGAAGTTGTCATCCGGCTGGTCATTCCCGCGCTGTCAAAGGATGCGGCACCGCAAAGCAAAAAACCCGATCACAAGGATCTGACAGCGGCCGAAATCGGAACACTTCAGGGCTACCGGCTGCTTGTTGCAGAAGACAATGCGACCAACCGGAAGATCCTTGCGCTGATGCTGTCAAAACTGGGCGTTCAGGTCCAGTTTGCAGAGAACGGCGCCGAAGCCTGCACGCTCTGGCATCAGGACAGGTTCGACCTGATCTTGATGGATATCTCGATGCCGATCATGGATGGATTTGCGGCGCTGCAACGCCTGCAACGCCATTCGGCCGAACATGGATTGCCAGCCCCAAGGGTCATTGCAGCAACCGCGAATGTCATGACCGACCATCTGGACAGCTACAAGGCTGCAGGGTTCGTGGATGTTCTGCCCAAACCGATCAACCGGGCAGAACTTGAGCAGGCGTTGTTTCGCCATATCGCGCCTGCAACACTGGCGCGCTGACGCGCAGCCACCGCCTGTTTCGCGGCCCCACAGGCCCTGTGCATCTTAGCGCTGTACCGAACGGTGAGAATCCGCCGACACGCGGATGTGAAGGTTGCCCCCCCTAGGAGCGCGCAGCGCGCTTCGTTACTGCGCCGGGCGACGTAACCTACCCGGAGATTTCCATGCCATCCAACTTTCCGCATCCGGTCTTGAACCGGCGCGCATTCCTGTTTGGGGCCTCGGCCACAGTGTCCGGCATCACCGCAAGCGCAGGCCACGCCCTGCCGTTTCTGCGTCGCACGACAGCGCCAGAACCCCAGGAACCGCGCCGCCTGTTGATGATCAACCAGCGGACAAAGGAAGTGTTCGAGGATGTCTATTTCAATGGCCAGATATATGAACTGGAGGCCTTGAACCGCTTCGCCCTTTTCGCCCGCGACCTGCGCACCGACGAGGTGGGAGAGATGGACCCGCAGCTGCTGGATATGGCCAGTCAGATTCAGCAACTTGCCGGAGAAGATGACCCGCTGATCCTGACACATGGGTTTCGGTCGAATGCACGTGGCGGCGCTCCAAATTCCCATCATCTTCACGGTCAGGCGCTGGATATCGCGCATGCCCGGCTTGGAATTCGCGAACTGCATCGCCTTGCGGCCACATTGGGTCGCGGCGGGCTGGGCAGATATGCGCGATTTATCCATATCGATACAG
>SKWJ01000278.1 GCA_007128995.1 Paracoccaceae bacterium | reverse complement strand
GAACGGCGTTGCGACTGTACCGCCAAGAGTCTCGACAATATTCGCGGCCTTGCTCACAAGTTCAGCATTGTCCCGAGCAAGTACACGCTTGCTGATATACACATTGTCTTCAAGCCCGACCCGGACATGGCCGCCCAACAGGAATGCCTGCGCCAGCATCGGGAATTCGTGGCGGCCGATTCCGAAAGCGGCCCAGACGCTACCGGCAGGAAGCTGGGACACCAGATAGGACAGTGTCGCGGGATCTGCAGGCGCACCGTATCTCACACCCAGTACGATCTGGAACAGCGCTGGCGTGTCAAGAATCCCTTGCTCGATCAGATCCTTTGCGAGTTGCAGATCACCGCTGTCGAATATCTCAAGCTCCGGTTTCACGTTTGCCGAAGCGATCCCCTGCGCCATGATTTTAACATTTTGCGGGGTGTTGATGACAACAGCACTGCCCGAAAACATCGTGTTGAAATCAAGTGTGCAGACCTCGGGGCGCAAAGCCTCGACATGCGCGATTCGTCCCTGCGGGGCAATCAGTGTCGTGCCAGCCGCAGCTTTGCGTGGTTCAAGCAAGTCGGGAACGAAGCGCCCCCCCTCGCCGGTGGACAAATTGATGATGATGTCCGACCCGGCATCGCGAATGCGGTCCATGATTTCGCGGAACAGCGCAATGTCAGTGCTGCCCTTTTCCGTAGTGGGGTCGCGGGCGTGAATATGCGCCACCGCAGCACCGGCGCGACCCGCATCCACGACGGCGACCGCAATTTCCTCGGGTGTAATCGGAAGCTTGGGATGTTGATCTCGCGTCGTCAGGTTTCCCGTCACCGCGCAGGTAATGATCGTGGGTAGGGCCATGTTCTGTCCTCAGGCGGCTATGGAAAGTGAAGCGAAGCTCGCGGCCAGCGCCCGGCCCAGTTTCTGGGTGATTTCGTCGATATGGCTGGCATCAATTATGAATGGTGGTGCCAGAAGAACGTGATCGCCATTGACGCCGTCGGCGGTCCCGCTTGACGGGTAGCAGATCAACCCTTCCTCCATAGCCCGTTGTCGAATTTCTGCGGCAAGCCCCAATGCGGCAGAAAACGGCAGTTTTTTGGTCTTGTCGCGCACCAGTTCAAGTGACCAGAACAGCCCGCGTCCGCGAATGTCGCCGACGAATGGATGATCTGCGAAACTCTCGGCCAAGGCAGACCGCAGCGTTTCACCCATGGTCGCCACACGCTCAAGCATTCCATCGGCCTCCAGCGCATCCATGACTGCGAGCCCTGCCGCACAGGACACTGCATGGCTCATGTAGGTGTGCCCATTCGCCAATAGCCCACTGCCGGCGGTCAGCGCCTCAATGACGCGATCGCGCGCCAGAACTGCGGCAATAGGCTGGTACCCTGCCCCAAGTCCCTTGGCGACAGTAATGATGTCTGGGATCACGCCTTCCTGCTGACTGACGAACATTGCGCCACAGCGCCCCATGCCACACATCACCTCATCCGCGATCAGCAGCACCCCATGTCGGTCGCAGATCTCGCGGATGCGTCTCATATAGCCGGGCGCCGGGGGCACAGTACCGAGCGTGGCCCCAACTACAGGTTCCATGATGAACGCCGCCACTGTGTCTGCGCCCAGCCGCCTGATTTCAGCGTCAAGTTCATCAGCGGCACGTAACCCATACGCCTCGGCGGTCTCGCCCTGCTTGCGCAGGCGGTAGTCGAAACAGGGCGAAATCTGGTGCGTTTCTATCAGAATCGGTTGATACATTGCCCTGCGTCCAACGTGGCCGCCTACCGCGAGTGCGCCAAGCGAATTGCCATGGTAACTCATGTTGCGTGAGATGAACCGGCGGCGCTCTGGGCGTCCGGTTTCAACGAAATATTGTCGCGCGAGCTTAAGCGCCGTTTCCATCGCTTCGGACCCACTGCTGACAAATACAACACGCCCCTCACCGAACCCCGTCGGAGCTGCACCAATCAGCCGATGGGCCAGTTTCTCGGTCGCTTCATTGGTGAAAAACGACGTATGAGCATACGCGAGCTGGCTGAGTTGCTGTGTAACCGCATCGGCAACGGCTTGGTTCGAATGCCCCAGACAAGAGACAGCCGCCCCCCCTGATGCGTCCAGATACCGTTTGTTGTTACTATCGATCAGATAGGGGCCATCACCAGACATGGCGACGGGCGGTGCGCATCGCAGATTGCGATGCAACACCGAACTTGTCATTCTTGCCTGGTCGCGCGTTTTCATTGTCAGTCCCATCGGAAAGGAATATATGTTGCTATGTAAAACATGAGATGATATGGAAAACAAGTATTCAGTTGCATCGAGTGAGCAGCTAGAGGGTTTAGATGGCAGCTCCGTTCAGCGGCATTCGGGTAATTGACCTCACGCATGTGTTGGCAGGTCCGTTTTGTACCTATCAACTGGCCTTGCTTGGGGCAGATGTCATAAAGGTTGAACCTCCCGGCGCGCCCGACTGCACACGCGGTCGTGGGCCGGATGATGGTCTGAATGCTGCCGGAATGGGGCTGACCTATCAGGTGCAGGGTGCCAACAAGCGGGCCTGCGCGATTGATCTGTCGGACAAGGCAGGGCGCGACATATTCCTGCGACTGGTCGATACAGCCGATGTAATCGTAGAGAACTACCGCACGGGCGCGCTCGGTGCACACGGGCTTGATGCAGCGACGCTCTGCGCAAGTAACCCCAGGATGATCTATTGCTCGCTGACCGGCTTTGGCCATGTCGGCGACCGTGCAGAACGCAACGCATATGACAACGTCATTCAGGCCACTTCAGGCATCATGGACCGGACAGGCGGCCCTGACGGCACCCCGCGCAAGGCTGCAGCATCTTTTGTAGACTACGCGGCGGGGCTGAATGCAGCGTTTGCTATTTCTGCGGCATTGCTGCACCGGGACCGCGAAGGGAAAGGCCAGATCATAGATTGCGCCATGCTTGATGCTGCGCTGATCACCGTCGCCCCAGAGCTTTCCGCCAGCCTGCATCAAGGCCCAAAGACCAAACGCCCCGCCGAGGCGGGCTTGGGGTGTTACCAGACAGCAGAAGGTCATATCACGCTCGGGGCCTTCAACCTGCGGCAGAACGCGCGGCTCTGGCAGGCGCTCGGGCATCCTGAATTCGCGGCACTCGACAGTTGGGAGGCGCTCTGGTCGGAGGCCAACGCAATGCGGCACCGTTTGGCATCAATCCTGCTGACCCGCACCGCTGCGGAATGGGAAGACTTCTTCGCTCAGATCAAGGTTCCTGCCGAGCGCGTACGCAGCCTCGACGAAGCAGCCCGGATGCCGCATCTGGCTGAGCGG
>SKWJ01000467.1 GCA_007128995.1 Paracoccaceae bacterium | reverse complement strand
GCAATCGGGTATGTCCCTTCTGGCGCGTCATCCGTGGTGTAGCAATTCCCGTCATCGCCACGGATATCGAGTGCCCGAACATCAGCCGTGCCATAGCCAACGCCCGAATAGCCGATGCCGCCCAGATCGGCTGCGACACCCTGGATAACTGTCGAGGAGCCGGGCTGTTCACGCACTTCGGGGCTGTAGTCGCCACCGAAGAGCGCCACTTCACGGAAGTAGCCATATGTGCCCGACGCCGAGTTGCGGCCATACGCGGCGATTGGACGGTCGGCCCATTCGCCTTCTGCACCCAATTCACCCCATGTGGTGATTGCGGCATCAGCGCCACCAGCGCGGGTGGACGAGAAGATCGCATCGATTTCCTGCATCGACACGCAGGTCACCGGGTTGTCGCGGTGTACGAAGACGCCGATCGCGTCAATCGCGCCGCGCAGCGGCAGCGGCTCGTAGCCAAAGCGGGCTTCGAATTCTTCGATTTCAGTGCCGCGCATCGGGCGCGACATCGGGCCGAACTGGGCCGTGCCTTCGACAAGCGCGGGCGGAGCAGTGCCCGAACCGGCGCCCTGAATCTGAATCGCAACGTTCGGATAGAAGCCACGGAAGCCTTCGGACCAGAGCGTCATCAGGTTGTTGAGCGTGTCAGACCCGATCGAGGTCAGGTTGCCGGAAACACCAGAGGCTGCCTCATAGACGGGCAGGTTCGGGTCGATGGACTGGGCTTGTGCTGTCCCTGCGGCGAGGGCCAGAGCAGAGGCGGTGAAAGCCAGAGAGAGGGTATTGCGCATGAAACGCTCCTGTTTTTGGATCGCCTGACGGTCAGGCGGTGGTCAGCACGCGCTGCATACGAAGCCTGTGTAACGGGATTATGACGATCCGGCGCAATTGCAGAGACGGACACAACAGCGGTCGGGTGAAATCGTTGCAGGTGGAAATCTGCATTTGCCAGAAAGCGAACGCTTGAAAAATCGGTATACAGATGTATCCTCTGCTTCTGATCAGGGGGGCGTTATGGGAAATCAAGAGGTCGCTTTCGACCCGGAACTGTTCGCGCGTACTGCGTCTTTGTTCACGCTCAAGCGCACGACATTCGCACCAAAGGCGGTCGAGACTCTCGCCAGTGACGTTCTCAGCAGACTTGCCAGTGGCCTTCGGCAGTCGGACCCGTTCGATGTTCCGCCGATCAGTGATGAAAGCATTTCCGCGTTCTGCGATGCCTTGATCCTGATGGATTCCAGCGCGTCCAGCCAGTTCATCGAGGAGCGGCGCGCCGAAGGGGTGACCCGGATGGGGGTGACGCTCGGATATGTCTGCGCCGCTGCAAAACGCCTTGGCGAGGGTTGGGAGGCTGATGAGTTTTCCTTTATCGATGTCACGATCGGGACCGGGCATCTTTATGCGATCATGCGCGCCTTGCGTGCCGAGCGGCGGCTGAAACCGTTGCTGTTCGATGCACAGCGCTGCGCCCTATTCGCGACAGTGCCGGGAGAGGATCATGGAATCGGGATCACGGTCGCCGCGGATTACTTTCGAGAGAAAGGCTGGGAGATCGATCTTCAGACGGCCACCCAGCATGATGCTTTGCTTGCCCATGTCGAGCGTACGCAGCCCGGTATCATCGGGCTGTCGCTGAGCACCGAGGAGCGGCTGGATACTCTGGTCAGGCTGGTCGTGGGGATGCGCCTGATCGTTCCTGATGCGATTATCGGCGTGGCCCCGGCCGCTGATCTGGGTGACACGCGGATTCGGGAGTTGCTGGATATCGATCTGGTGTTCACATCGGCGCAGGGGGCGGAAGAGGACCTTGAGAGGTTGATCAGCGCCCATGCGCAGTCCCGTATTGCATGATGGTTCGGGTTGCTTCGGAAGGGTAGCGCCGCACGCGCGCGCCCCTATGCCCCGACGGCGCGTTCGATCCAGGCGCGCGTTTCAGGAAAACAAGCCTCTAGCTGCGGAAAATCATTCACGCAGATAATCTTTGCCTCGCCAGATGTCAGGCGTTGCATATGGGTTTGCAGATCCTTTGCCGTGATATCAGTGACTGTGCCCGCGCGCAGATGCAGATAATCCTTGCGGGCGGGTGTCGCATAGGCGCGGCGGCGGATCGTTATGTGGTTGTGCAGACTCATCGGCTGGAATTGCGAGATGTCGCGAAACGGATGCGCGACATTCGCAGTGAATTCTGCGGCAAACCTGTCCAGAAGCTCTGTCATAAGCGGCCTGCGCAAAGGATGAACGACATGGGCGCTGGCCCACATATGGGCCATATCGAACCCCGCCAGCCTTGCAGCATTGATCTGGGTGAAATGATTGAACAGGGCAGGGTCCCTGCGGGCGGTTGCATTGGCGGCGAGGGCGCTGAAATCGACCCATTTCCCACGCAGGACGGGGACACCGTTGCAGAACACGTCTTCGGGGCGCAAGGGGGCTGTCAGAAACACGTCGTCGTTGAAATAGAGAAACGACTCGGCCAGATCGGGAATCCGACAGAGCAATGATTCGATCGACAGCGAGTTATAGGTCGGCAGGACAGATTCGTACCCCTTGAAGATGATCTTGTGATCAATGATCGAGAGGCGCGCTTGCAGATCGGCCGGAACGCGCGACAGATCCGGCCTCTGATCGTCCGTGACCAGCCAGATGTGACGCAGCCAGGGTGCATGTGTCGCGATCGAGATCAGGCAATAGGACAGCTCATCAGTGCTGTTCCAGCGATGCGGGTTGGTGCCATTGGGGTGCAGGTCGTGCCCCGATTGACCAAGCCGCTGCAACCGGGATGCCTTGTGTTTGGGGTCAGTGCCATCAACCCATGTGATGACCGCGTCGATCGCGCCCCCGGTTCTGCCTGATACCACCTGTTTTCGCCTTGAAAAAGAATATCGCCCCCGCACAAAGGCGCAGGGCAGGGAGGGGCTTCAATCGTCGGAAACCCGACACATCCGCACAGATATCGCATGGCGGGGCAATGGAAAGGGCGGATGCGCCAGTTTGGCAGACGGAGCGCGATTTTTCGGCGTCTTGTGTCTGGTTTGCGGCAGGGCGCGCGTGCAGCCCCGGAAAGACCAAGGTCCGGGGCGCGCATGCGCAGCCCGGGCCAGAGAGTCTGTCACGCGCGACAGATATCATGAGGCAAGGCGGTAGCCCCCGGATTCCGTCACCAGAAGCGTGACATTCGAGGGGTCTGGCTCGATCTTCTGGCGCAGGCGGTAGATATGGGTTTCCAGAGTGTGGGTCGTGACGCCGGCATTGTAGCCCCAGACCTCGTGCAGCAGCACATCGCGCGGGACCACGCCTTCGGGCGCGCGATACAGG
>SKWJ01000432.1 GCA_007128995.1 Paracoccaceae bacterium | reverse complement strand
GATCAAGGCGGTTGCCGGCGGCGGGGGAAAAGGGATGCGCTTGGTCGAGCGCGCCGCCGATTTCGCGGATGCCCTCTCCAGCGCGCAAGGAGAGGCTGCGACAGCCTTTGGCAACCCGGCTGTGCTGATCGAGAAATACATTCAGCATCCGCGCCATATCGAAGTGCAGATATTTGGTGATGGGGTAGATGCGTTGCATTTGTTCGAGCGCGATTGCTCTTTGCAGCGTCGCCACCAGAAGGTGATCGAGGAGGCGCCCGCACCGGGAATGACAGAAGAGATGCGCACGGCGATGGGTCAAGCTGCCGTTCGTGCCGCCCGCACGATTGGCTACAAGGGTGCGGGGACCGTCGAGTTCATTGTCGATGGCGCAGGCGGGCTGCGCACCGACGGGTTTTGGTTCATGGAAATGAACACCCGCCTTCAGGTCGAACATCCCGTGACAGAGGCCATCACCGGCGTTGATCTGGTGGAATGGCAATTGCGTGTTGCCGCGGGCGAGGGGTTGCCCTGTCGGCAAGCCGATCTGGGAATAAAGGGACACGCTTTTGAGGCTCGTCTTTATGCTGAAGATGTCCCAGCCGGGTTTCTGCCCGCGACGGGCACATTGGCACATTTGCGCTTTCCCGCCGGAATACGCGCAGATTCGGCCGTCGGCAGCGGGGATGAGATCAGCCCCTGGTATGATCCGATGATTGCAAAGATCGTGACCCACGGACCAACTCGCGCGACTGCCCTCAAGCGGTTGGAGACAGCCTTGGCCGAGACTGAAGTTGCGGGATCGGTGACCAATCTTGCATTTTTGGGGGCGCTGACGCGCCATGAAGGGTTTCGTTCCGGCGCGGTGGATACGGGTTTGATCGCGCGGGATCTGCAATCATTGACAAAGACAACCGCGCCAGAGGCGTGGGAAGTGGCCGCTGCCAGCGCGCTGGCTGTCAATCTTAGTGGCATCACCGATCCGTTGTCAGGTTTCAGCTTCGGGACTCCGATATGGCAGAATGTGTTGATCGCTGGGCATGACAATGCGCGCATAGCGATCACCGGACCGAGAAAAGCGTGGGTTCAGGTGTCGGGTCAGGATTTCCAAGTCACCGGCGAGAACGAAGGCCTGCGCGTCAGCAGTGCGCCGGGCCTTGTTCATGGTGTCCGTCTGGCGGAAAGGATTATGCTGTTCGGGGCTGTTCCGCGCGAATTTAAGCTTGTCGATCCGCTTGCGCGCGATGTCAGCGCAATGGCCGGGGCAGATGTGGTGCTTGCACCTATGCCGGGCTTTTTGAAGGCAGTATTCGTGCGTCCGGGAGATCTGGTCGCGCAAGGGGAGCGTCTCGCGATTCTGGAGGCGATGAAGATGGAGCACACGCTTGTGGCCGCCCGCGCTGGCCGGGTTGCCGAGGTCCTTGGCATTCAGGGCACCCAGGTCGAAGCTGCGGCAGCCCTTGTGCGCCTGGAGGAGGAGGGATGACGTTACAAAACCTCCGCGTCACGGGCTTGGAGCGTCATGAGGCGTTACAAGTTACTCGGCTTTGGGGTGATATATGATCCGGCTATGGCATGTACCGCAATCGCGGTCTTTCCGTGTCCTTTGGGCGCTCGAGGAAATTGGCGTTGCGTATGAACTTGTCATGTGCAGTTTTTTCAACAAATCCCTGCGTATGCCAGAGCATCTGGCGCGCTCACCTGCAGGACGGGTGCCTGCGGTCGAGATTGACGGATCTTCAATCTGTGAAAGCGGGGCAATCCTGCTTTATCTTGCAGAGCGGTTTGCACCATCGCTGCGCAGTCCCGAAATGCATGCGCGGCGCGCAGACTTTTTACAGGGTTTGCATTATGCAGAAACGCTTGGTGCGCATCTGGCAAACCTGACGCAGCACCACATCGTGTTGCGCGAAGAGTGGATGCGCTCGCCGACTGTAATGCGTCTGGAAGCCAAACGTCTGGAAGCGGCACTTCGCGCAGTCGGTCCCGACTGGGTTGCCGAGGAGTTTACTGTTGCTGATATCGCGCTTGGCTATTCTGTCTGGCTGTCCCAGCGTTTCGTGACACTGCCAGACCCTGCCGCGCGATATCTGGACCGAATTTCGTCCCGTCCCGCCTTCCTCCGCGCGCTAGAGAGGGACGGAGACGCGGAAATTTTCGGGCGCGACACTTACGCACCACCAGAGGATTGAAACATGCGGAATGTCGAGATCTTTGAAGTAGGCCCCCGGGATGGACTTCAGAATGAAAAACAGTTCATCGAAACATCGGCCAAGGTTGCACTGATTGATTGTCTGAGCGCAGCCGGGTTTCGGCGCATCGAGGTGGCGAGTTTCGTCAGTCCCAAATGGGTTCCTCAGATGGCAGATTCCGGCGATGTTCTGGGCCGGATCACACGATGCGACGGTGTAAGATACAGCGCGCTTTCGCCCAATATGCAAGGGTTCGACCGCGCGCTCGCTGCCGGGGCAGATGAAATTGCCATATTCGGATCGGCCTCTGAGGGATTCAGCAAGGCCAATCTGAACTGTTCGATCGCCGAAAGTTTTCAGCGCTTTGCCCCGGTTGTCGCAGCCGCCCGAAATGCCGGACTGCCCGTGCGCGGCTATGTGTCTTGCGTCACCGATTGCCCGTTTGATGGACGCATTGATCCGGCACAGGTGGCGCGTGTTGCCGCCAGACTGCGCGAAATCGGTTGTTATGAGATCAGCCTTGGCGACACGATCGGGCATGGCACGCCAGAATCGATCACGGCAATGCTGAGATGCGTCTTGCAGGAGGTTCCGGCAGAGCAGGTCGCCGGGCACTATCATGATACCGGTGGTCAGGCGCTGGCGAATATAGAGGCTTCGCTGGAGATGGGACTGCGCGTCTTTGATGCCGCGGTCGGCGGGCTGGGGGGCTGTCCCTACGCGCCAGGAGCATCGGGGAACGTGGCAACCGAAGCCGTGCACGAATGGTTGACAGGAATGGGTTGGTATACGGGGCTTGACCGTTCCGTTCTCGCAAAAGCTGCTGCCATGGCCCATGCGATGCGCAATAAGGGGCGTGAATATGTTTGAGACTATCCACGTAACTTCAGATCCACGCGGAGTGGCGCGGCTGATCCTGAATCGGCCAGAAAAACACAACGCGTTGAATGCTCAAATGATTTCGGAACTGACGCAAGCCGCCGACATGTTGGGGGCAGACGGGCTTGTCCGAGTCGTGGTGTTGGAAGCGCGAGGGAAAAGCTTTTGCGCTGGCGGCGATCTTGCATGGATGAAGGCGCAAATGTCAGCCGATAATGCGACGCGCGCGCGCGAGGCAACAAAGCTTGCCGTCATGCTTGGGGCG
>SKWJ01000024.1 GCA_007128995.1 Paracoccaceae bacterium | reverse complement strand
CGGCTCTCGTGATCGTTGTCGCGATTGTCTACATGCCGGGTGTGGTCCGGGTGGTGCGCGCGCGCACGATTTCTCTGGCCTCATTGGACTTCGTACGCGCTGCAGAGCTGCGCGGCGAGAAGACTGGCGCGATCTTGCGGCGCGAAATCCTGCCCAACCTCAAGGGCCTTCTCGGAGTGGAACTCGCAGTTCGCACATCGTCCGCAATTCTCAAGATTAGCGCCCTGTCATTTCTGGGGCTGGGCATCAGTCAGCCAACCCCGGACTGGGGGCTGATGGTACAAGAAGCCATGGGCGTCGTGTTCACTGATCCATGGTTCTTGCTGCTGCCCGCGCTGATGCTGTCAAGCCTGATCATCGGCTTGAACTTCATGGTGGATGGAATGGCGCGGGCCATCGGATCATCGACCAAGCAACCGGGATAACCTTCATGCTCCATTCTTTAGCGACATCTCCTATCAGATCCGTCCCGACACCGACTGAAATTCAGACAAAAGAAATCGCGGTCGACCATGTGTCAGTCGACGGACTGAGTATTGGTTTTCGGGATGAAGAGGGCAGCATTCGTCACGCGGTCAAGAATATAAGCTTTTCGCTGGCACGGGGAGAGACACTTGGAATCGTCGGTGAAAGCGGGAGTGGCAAATCCACCGTTGCAAGGGCATTGATGGCTTACCTGCGTCCGGGTGCGCAAATTATGGCGGGGAAGGTCACGGTCGCAAATCAGGATATCTTTCAGCATCGTGATCGGGCGCTCAGATCCTATCGGGGGCAAACAGCAGCGCTTGTGCCACAAAACCCGTTATCGTCATTGACGCCTCATATGACAATTCTGGCGCAGTTGCGCGAAGTGATCGTTCAAAACAGCGGAGTGCATGGCCCCCATGTCGATCAGCGCGCCATCGAGTTGCTGGAACGCACTGGCCTGCCAGAGCCTTTGACACTGGCAAAACGATACCCGCACGAATTGTCGGGTGGACAGCGCCAGCGCGTCGTAATCGCGGCAGCCTTGGCAGGAGAGCCTGAACTCATCATTCTTGACGAGCCGACGACGGCGCTTGACAAGACTGTCGAGTCGCAAGTCCTCGATCTGGTTGCGGGAATTCAGCAGCGACTGGGCACCACGCTTGTATATGTCAGCCACGATCTGCATGTCATCGCCCGTATGTGTCAGCGGGTGCTGGTCATGCGCGATGGTGAGATTGTTGAAGGCGGGACGACCGAACAGGTTTTCAAGCATCCGCAGAGCACCTACGCGCGTGAGCTTGTTCAGTCGATACCGAAGCTGGAAGTTTCAGCGCACATGTCGGACCCCAACAGCCCCGTCCATCTGTGTGCGCGCAATCTGCGTTTCAGTCACAATGCAGGCGGACATCGTCTGATCGCACGGCTTATGCGACGGACATCGCCGGCGCCAACGCTGCAAGAGATTTCCTTCGATCTTGGACGCGGAACGACCTTGGGAATCGTGGGGGAAAGTGGAAGTGGCAAATCCACCTTGGCCTCTCTGATTGCCGGAGCGCTGGCCGGACATGATGGCAGGATAGAATTGGACAATACAGCACTGTCCGGATTGGCGCGGAGCCGCCCGATCGAACAACGTCGATCTGTTCAGATGGTGTTTCAGGATCCGCTTTCCTCTCTCAACCCGTGCCACAGCGTGGCCGAACTGATCACACGTCCTCTGATGCTCTTCTTCGGGATGACAAGAGCTTCCGCACGCGCCCGAGCATGCGAACTGCTTGAAGAGCTAGAGCTTTCTCCGGACCTTCTGGAGCGCTTTCCACAGCAATTGTCAGGCGGGCAGCAGCAGCGTATCGCAATCGCGCGGGCCTTTGCATGCGAGCCTGAATTACTGATTTGCGACGAAATCACATCTGCGTTGGATGTAACTGTCCAAGCCCAAGTCATTCTGCTGATGCAGCGCCTTCAGCAAGACCGCGGCACAAGCTTTGTGTTCATCTCACATGATCTGCCTGTCGTGGTGCGCATGTCCCACCGCATTCTCGTACTGAACAAGGGCTGTGTGATGGACAATCTTACGCCCAATGAACTGATCGACGGACAAGGGAGTCCATATTCGCGGACGCTCCTTGCTGCGTTTCGGGCGAATGCATCCAAGAACACAGCGTCATCACAAAGGAATCCTCAGAATGTCAATTAACCATCTCAACAAGCCCGGGCGTTTTTGGAAGGGCAACTTGCATACCCACAGCACGAAGTCGGATGGCTGCATGTCTCCGGCCGAGATCTGCACTGCTTATCGTGACGAGGGTTATCACTTCCTGTGCATTTCTGATCATTTTCTCGAGCGCTTCAACTGGCCCATCACAGACGCCACCCAGGATGCGCCCGATGGGTTGATCCTGTTGAGAGGGGCAGAAGTGCATGCGCCAGCCAATTCGCATGATGAGTTATGGCATCTACTTGCTGTGGGTCTTCCTGCCGGATTCGCGCCCCCTTTGGCAGATGAGGATGCATCCCAACTCGCACGAAGATGTCTTGCTGAAGGTGCATTTCTCACCATTGCCCATCCTGAATGGTCAGGCCTGACCCTCGATGACGCGGCAGCCATTCCGGAGGCGCATGCCGTCGAAGTTTACAATCACACCAGCGCTGTTCACGCTGCACGCGGAGGTGGCAGCTATTATCTGGACGCGCTTCTGAATACTGGGCGACGGATCAATGCCCTCGCCTCGGATGACGCGCATTTCAACATAGTCGAGCGGCCGATGGCTGATGCATTTGGCGGCTGGGTTATGGTGCGCGCTGAAGCGAACACACCTGTAGCCATTCTCGCCGCGTTGAAAGAGGGTGCGTATTACAGTTCGCGTGGTCCGGATTTCGAAACTGTGAGACAATCGGGCGGCTTTCTGGAAATCTCGTGCAGCCCGGTGGATCATATTACCATACTCGGCCGCGGCTCACGCGTTGAGCGTATCCATGGAAAAGGCATGACAGACGCAAAATTGCCACTGGATCGCTTTAACGGAGATTGGGCCCGTGTTGTGTTGACCGACACAAATGGCGCTCAGGCTTGGTCAAATCCATTCTGGCCCTGAAACTGAATGCGCGTGGACTTGTTTAACATGTGGACCTACCAAAACCCGGTCGCCATAACCTTCGGCGCAGACTGGTGCGACAGTCTCGAAAGCCTCGTCGGACAGCGGCGCTACCTTCTGATTTCCTACCCGGACGCTCAGTTTGCTATGCTGGCCGACCGCCTGGCGCAACGTCTCGGGGCGGCGGCTGGAACAATCTGTGATGTCGCGCCCAACCCGGATATCGCCGATCTGGCGCGGCAGGCCGCATGGATCGCAGCGT
>SKWJ01000452.1 GCA_007128995.1 Paracoccaceae bacterium | reverse complement strand
GGTCGATCGCGCGCGATCTCGGCGCGTCGCTCGGGTGTTTCGGCCATGTGGTCTGGTTGCGGCGCACCTGGTCGGGGCCGTTTGATACGCAGGATGCGCTGGATCTCGCAGATATAGATGCGCTTGCGCATACTCCGGCACTGGATAAGCACTTGCTGCCGCTTGAGGCTGGACTTGCCGATCTGCCCGAACTGCCTGCCACGCCGGAAGGCGCTGCGCGGATGCGCAATGGCAACCCCGGAATGGTACTGGCTGCTTCGGTAGACTATGGTGACGAAGCGTGGGCCAGCCTTGGTGGCCGCGCTGTCGCAGTCGGCCGCTACAAGACCGGCGAGCTGCATCCGAGCCGCGTGTTCTTGCACGAAAAGTGAAAGTGTCGGGCCAGGGACCACCACTGCGGCGCCCAGCCCGAAGCGGATATCCGAGACAGTTCGGATCAGTTCATCATGCTGCCTTCCGACATGCTGCCTTCCATCATGCGACCCTCCATCATGCCGCCGCCCCTCATTCCGTCCATCATCATAGACCCCGAGCTTGAACGCGGCGCGACGCAGGTCGAGTTCCTCCAGTACAGGATTTCGCCAGTGCGCTCACTGCGGACGGCCTCAAATGAGCTAGGTTCACAATTCATGGCCTGTGCACCTGCGGGGGCTTGTTGCATCATGGATGCGTCTTGTGCAAAAGCAGATACGGGAAGGTAGCTCAGCAGGGCGATCAGGGAAAGTGCTCTCATGGTCAGTCTCCATTCAGAAATCTCGCGGCACAGATCGGACAAGCCCGATGGCCACCCCCGGACATTGGTCGCAGGTATTCGCAGGGACGAAGAGATGATGGGGAAAGTTTCGGTGTCTGCGCAAGAAAAGGCGACTTGGGCTGTGTCTTGCAACGCGGGGGGCTGCGCGCCATGATCACGCGGCATCACACAAAAGGCGATGCGCCTTCGAGCGCGGTCTATTCGCCCTGCGGATCCTATCGCTACGTCCTGACACGAGAATGGAGCCCAGAGTTGCCACGCGCCTTGTTCGTGATGCTTAACCCGTCCACGGCAACCGAAATCCAGAATGATCCTACAGTAGAGCGATGTGAACGCCGCGCCCGCGTGCTGGGCTTCGGGGCGTTTCGGGTCTGCAATATCTTCGCCTTTCGCGCCACCGACCCGCGCGTCATGCGCGTCGCAGATGATCCGGTCGGCCCTGAAAACGATGCAGCCATCCGAGAGAGCGCCGATTGGGGTGATAAAGTCATTTGCGCCTGGGGCGCGCATGGGGCGCACCTGTCGCGCGGCCCATATGTGGAAACGCTGCTGCGCAGCACCGGCAAGCGCCTATGGCATCTGGGCGTGACCAAGGATGGCCACCCCAGGCACCCTTTGTATATCGGCTACAAGGTGCAGCCGATCCTGTGGGACTAAGTCAGGATTCTGACAGCGCCACCTTCATGTCACGGACCTGATAAATAACATCACCATCCGCTTCGACCGTGCCGTCGGCCACGCCCATCGTCAGCCGCCGTGTCTGTATGGCTTTCGTGAAGTCAACCTTGTAGGTCAACATCTTCCGGTCGGGGCGCACCATGCCGGTCAGCTTCACTTCGCCCACACCCAGCGCATAGCCGCGCCCCTGCCAGCCGCGCCAGCCCAGATTGAAGCCGGTCAGTTGCCACAGCCCGTCCAGCCCCAGACAGCCGGGCATGATCGCATTGCCCGGGAAATGGCACTCAAAGAACCACAGATCCGGAAAAATATCGAACTCGGCGACAATATGTCCCTTGCCATGCGCGCCGCCATCCGCCGAAACTTCTGTGATGCGATCCATCATCAGCATCGGGGGGGCCGGTAGCTGGGCATTGCCGGGGCCGAACAATTCGCCGCGCGCGCAGGCCAGTAGGGCGTCTTTGTCGAAATAGGTCGGAAAGCTGGACATCCGTGTCTCCTGCAGAGTTTTCTTCCTCTAGCACCCGCACTTGCTGGCTGACAAGTCCGGCATCAGCAGCGCGAACCGGGGTTGCGACTCATTTTCATTTGAAATCGGGGCCATTCATCCTTTATAGACAGAGATGATGGATAAAAGTTTCGCCTCTCTCGATGACGTTGCCCTGAAAAGAGGGACAGCTTGGCTTGCCCGAGCGCAAGTGCGCCCGACAAAGCAGCGTATGTCGTTGGCCGCCCTGCTCATCGGGGACGGTCAGGACCGGCATGTTACGGCAGAAGGCCTGTTCCTTGCTGCAAAATCCAGCGGTGAGGCTGTGTCGCTTGCGACTGTCTACAACACGTTGCGCGCATTCTGCGAGGTGGGACTGGTCAATGAGATTACCGTTGATGCAACGCGCTCTTATTTTGATACCTGCACCGAAGATCACCCGCATTATTTCTGGGAAGATACGCAGGAACTGACCGATGCGCCCTCGGGCGAGGTGGAATTTTCGCGCTTGCCAGAACCCCCTCAGGGTGCCGAAATCTCGCGGGTCGATGTCGTGATCCGGCTTCGCAAACGCTGAGTGTGATGTGCGTCCCTGCATGTCAGCCGGGGCACTTGACTGAAAACTTGCCGCGGACATCTGGCTGACGACCATCCCTGACTGGACCAGTCCACCCGGCATGCATCTTGCGGCAGGGCTCAGCGCCGCGCCACCTGTCTGCGGCGCAAACCGGCCAGCAGCACCAGATTGGATGCGACAAGCACGAAGATCACCACACCACCACCAAGAAGCGCCCAGAAACCGGGGTCTTCCCCAAGCGCATACCAGACCAGTAAAGGCGCAAGTACTGATTCCAGCAGGATCAGCAGCGACACTTCTGCAGAACTCAGATAGCGCGGGCCAAGGACCATCAGCCCTGACGCACCTGCGATGAACGCACCATGCGCCAGCAACAGGGGCCATTGTAAAGCAACAGGGGCCATGACATCGACAAAGGGCCAGATCACGCAGGCCGCCCCGATCATCGAGATCGGCACTGCTGGCAGCATCGAGCGTGGGCGCAACCCGCGCACAGCTGTCAGCGCCGCTGCAAAACAGGCAGAGACGAGCACTGCAACAAGATCTCCCTGCCAACTGGCGCCTTCTGTTTCCTGTGATCCGTAAAGGATCACGCCAATCCCCAGGAAGACGCCCAGCAAGGTCCAGAGCATCCGACCTGAAATCGGCTCTTTAAGCCAGATACGACTGAAGACCACAGCAAACACTGGCATCGCTGCCAGAATAAAGACGACATTCGCAACACTGGTCAAAGAAATGGCAACCACAAAACCCGGGGCCGAGATGCCGAAGAACAGGATATAGGCCCAGGCATTCGGTCCGGCCTGCAAAACCTGCGTCACCGCGCCAATCCC
>SKWJ01000310.1 GCA_007128995.1 Paracoccaceae bacterium | reverse complement strand
TGTCACGCGCCTTGCGCAGCTTGCGCTCTGTCGGCTCTTCCGTCTTGCTGCTCTGGTCCTCTTCGCTCATGTCTGCCGCCTAGAAGGTCAAAGTGCCAAGCCAGGTGGCAAAGCGTTGTGCAAATCCGTCCAGCATTGTCGGCGCGGCAATTACGAGGACGAAAAGTCCGGCACCGATCAGGACCGGAGAGGCGACAAAGAACACTGGCAGGGTCGGCATCATCCGGTTGGCCAGCCCCATCCCGAGATTGAGCACAAGCCCCATCACATGAAATGGCACTGTCAGGGCAAAGCCGATATAGAAACTGGCCGCAACCGCCTTGACGGATTGTTCGGCCAGATCGCCCGACATCAGCTGGCCCGGCGGAAAGACATCATAGCTCATAAGGATCGCATCGATCATCAGATGGTGCAGATCCGTGGCAAAAATCAGCGCGACCCCTGCCATCATCAACGCGTCCGCGATCATGGTCGAGCCCTGGAATGAGCCCGTTTCTGGTGCGAAGGCGTTGGCCAGTCCCGAGATCAGGCCAATCTGATACCCTGCAAATTGCAAGGCGGACATCACGATGCGCGCCGTTGTGCCAATCCAGATCCCCAGTGTGACCTCGATCGCAAGGATGGGCAGAAGCATGATGGGTCCATCCAGCAACAGCGCATCTACCGGTGTTGCCGGGGCCAGCGCCGCTGACAAGGCCAGCGCCAGAAGCAGCCTGAATCGCAATGCGATCATGCGTTCGCCAAAGCCCGGAAAGAAGGCAAGCGCACTGCCCATGCGGGCAAAGACCAGACCCACGGCCAGGAATTGCGATGTCAGGAACGCATCAAGCTCCACCTTCAGCCACCAATCGTGGCGACAGTGCGCAGTGACGCCTTTCGATGAACTTCATTATGCGAGATAACCTGCGTCATCGGGCTGACCCGCTCAAGCATCGAGCGCACGAAGCTGCGCACTTCCGGGCTGACCATCAGGGCAGGCCATTCGTCGCGCTGCGCAAAACTTTGTATTTCCTTGCGTGCTTCCAGAATGAATTCCTGCACACGCTGGGGCGACATCAGGAAATTGCGTTCGTCGCCGCTGATGCGGACTGCGGCATTGAATTCCGATTCCCATGCTGGTGACATGGTGATAACCGAAACAAAACCCGATGGATCGGCCATTGCCTGGCAGATCTGGTTCGACAGACGGCGTCGCACATGCTCGGTTATCGTGGTGACATTCGCGCTGCTGCGGCTGGCATCTGCGATCGCCTCGATGATCAGTGGCAGATTGCGGATGGAGACACGTTCTGTCAGCAAGGCTTGCAGCACATGCTGGACCAGGATTGCGGGCGCATTTGTTGAAACGTCCCCGATCAGTTTCTGATACTCTCGCGGCAGACCTTCAATCAATGTCTGTGTTGCCCCGAAGGTCAGCAGCTCGGGCATGTGCTGCTTGATCACCTCGGTCAGATGTGTCGTGATGACGCTTTCGGGATCAACGACAGTACATCCCAGCGTTTCGGCTTCGGCGGCGCATTTTTCGTCAACCCAGACCGCATCAAGACCAAAGGTTGGGTCTTTCGTACGCTCGCCCGGCAGATCAAGCGGTGCCTCGGCAGGATTGAGAACCATCATGAATCGGGGGCGCACCTCTCCGCGTGCCGCCTGCACACCCTGCACCAGAATGGCATAGCCATTGGTGGGAAGGGAGGGTTCATCCTTGATCCTGACAGCAGGCATGACAAACCCGAAGTCCCGGGCAAACAGCTGTCGCAGACTCTTGATCTTGCCGGGCAGCGCTGCTTCGGGGCTGCTGATCAGCGGCACAAGTGCCGACCCCAGTTCAAGACGCAGATCATCAAGGCGCAATGTTGCGGTTATGTCGTCGCGCATGCTTTCTGCTTCTACGGCTTTCGCCTCTGATGTGGCAAGCGATTCAGCGCGTATCGTCGCGCTGGCTTGTCTTTGCATGAACAGCCCCAGCCCTGCCAGCATGACGGCCATCGCGAGAAAGACACTTATGGGGAAACCGGGCAGAAAGCCAATTCCCAGCAGCAGTCCAGCGGCCATGTAAAGCGCTTTTGGGAATCGTCCCAATTGTTGCAGAACCGCTTCATTGGCCGCCCCGACTGTGCCGCCCTTGGTCACGATCAGACCGGCAGCAAGTGAAACGATCAGGGCCGGGATTTGTGTGACAAGCCCATCCCCGATGGTCAGCACCGTGTAGACATTGGCTGCAGCGCCGACCCCCATCCCATGTTGCACCACCCCGATAAGGATGCCGCCGATCACGTTGATCAGTGTGATGATTATGCCGGCGACTGCGTCGCCGCGCACAAATTTGGAGGCACCATCCATCGCCCCGAAAAAGCCGCTCTCATCTTCCAGTTCCTTGCGACGCCTGCGGGCTTCCGCTTCATCAATCAGACCTGCGCCAAGATCGGCATCCACTGCCATTTGCTTGCCCGGCATCGCATCCAGCGAAAACCGCGCCGAGACTTCTGCGATACGGGTTGACCCCTTAGTGATGACAACGAAATTGATAACCACCAGAATTGTGAAGACCACCAGTCCAATAACGAAGTTGCCCGACACGATGAAGCGTGAAAACCCTTCGATTACGCCCCCGGCGGCGCTGGGACCAGTGTGACCCTCGCTCAGGATCAGGCGGGTCGAGGCCACATTGAGCGACAGGCGCAACATCGTCACCACCAACAGCAGTGTCGGGAAGCTGTTGAATTCCAGCGGCCGCGGTATCCAGAGCGCGACCATCAGAATGAGGACCGAAAGCGCAAGGGACACCGCCAAGCCGAAATCAAGGACAGTTGGCGATAGGGGCACAAACAGTACCCCCAGAACCAATGTCACGCCAATCGCAAAGGCGATGTCGCGATTGGCAAAGCCGAATGCCATCATCCGCTCATTGCGCGCCTTGGAAGAAGAGGAGAGTGCCATAGCGCGATCCGTCAGAAATGTTGCTGGAAGAAGGGCAGAACCGGCTCCAGCCGGTCCTGACTGTAGATACCGTAAGTGCCACCAGGGTCTTGCCAATGGGTTGACCAGAACCCGTGGTTCCAGTCAGGCGCCGTGCTCTGTTTACGCGGTGCAGCCGCATTATCCATGCTGGTTTGCTGGCTGGTGGCCGTTGTGGTTTGAGCGGGTGTTGCGTCGGCGATCGCCCGAAACGCCTGTATCCTGTCATTGGCGACCGCCACATTGCGCTTTAGCGACGCAAGATAGACATCAGCCACATCGGGCGTGCGCGAATGATAAGCCCCAGCCGCGCGCATCCAGTCGCCGGTTTCCGCATACAGACTTCGCAGGAAGCGGGCTGCGTAATTGATATTGATGAC
>SKWJ01000164.1 GCA_007128995.1 Paracoccaceae bacterium | reverse complement strand
GGGGGCGACCCCCGTCTACGTTGACGTTTCAATCCGGCGCTGGGTTTCAATCCACGCCCCCGCATGGGGGGCGACAAGACCTTGGCAGGGATATGGTCGAGGCTAACGAGTTTCAATCCACGCCCCCGCATGGGGGGCGACTCTAGCTCACTAACAGACTATGTTATTTAGGCAAAACTTCTTTATTTTGCGAACCGGCATAGAGCCACCACGATCTGCGGACCATAACGGCGCCTGAGCAAAAAGTCATTCACGATTTCAAAAGCCTGAAGGATCTGCGAATATGATGGAGATCTAATGTCTGCTTGGGGTTCGCACCAAAGCGCGCTAGGTAAGTCCGATAATCAATGCCCCGTCAAAATCCGTGGCTGGTTTCGTGCCATGATGCTCAACACGGCGCTTCCAGTTCGCCCCAAGGCTATAGAATCTCAGACTATCTTCGACTTCATCATATTCGGAAAGCAGACGTGCGCGCAATGCAGTCCACGTCGCGGGGTCAACATCACATTCGAAAACCGAATATTGCACGCGCTGACCGAAATCCAAACAGGCTTGGGCTATCCTTCGCAGACGGCGGCGCCCCGCCGCGCTATGTGTTTTCACATCATAGGTGATCAGAACCAGCATTGCTATCTCCAGACAAAGGCAGGGTATCCATCCAGATCGCCACGCAAATGCCGCGCCAGAAGCTGCGCCTGAACAAAAGGAAACAATCCGAAGGGCAGTTTTTCCTTCAGGAACAGATGTTCGATCGGGTTGCGCTTGCGCTCCTGCCAGGCCGTCAGAACAGCTTTGCGCGCGTCATCGGTCATGACGACACCGCCGGTTTCCTGATGCCGAAAACTGCTTGGGCCGAGTTGCCGCCGATTAATCAGAGACAGGCACAGACGATCAGCCAGCGGGGCGCGGAACTCTTCCATGAGATCAAGCGCTAGGCTTGCGCGGCCTGGGCGATCCCGATGCAGAAATCCCATCTGCGGATCCAGCCCGACAGATTCCAGCGCAGCTCGACAGTCGGCGGCGAGCAACACGTATAGAAACGACAACAGCGCATTTGCGGCATCGCGTGGCGGGCGACGCGACCGCCCGTTGAATATCATGTTCTTGACCCGGATTAGGTTCGGGAACACGGAAAAATATGCATTGGCCGCCTCTCCCTCCTGCCCGCGCAATATGTCGCCATCCGGAGCGTCAAGCGCATGCCGAGCGACATCCGACAAGCGGCGCTCTACCGCATCCAGACAACCATCGGGATCGCCGTAATCGCGCATTGCCCGACGCAGCACGCCGCGCTGATTGGCTGCCTTGGCCGCAACCATGGCGCGGGCCACTGGCAGCGGATCGTTCAGTGTGCGGTGATGTTGAACACGACGCAGCAGAACATTTCCGCTGACCGGACCTTCGACACGTGCCAGAAACCGGCCCGACCGGCCAAGAAAGGTGATGCAAACACCTGCCTCGGCGCAAGCATGCATCAGTTGCGGCGAAACGCCCACCTGCCCGAAACAGATGATTGCCCCCAGCAGATGCAGTGGCGCGCGCCCGCGTTCCTGGCCTTCAAGCTGGACGACCACATTGGCACCGTCTTTGTGCGCCCATGCCCCCTCGGACGTGATATAGAGAGTGTTGAGCAGCTTTTTCACTCCGGCACCCCTTGAGCAGCGATTGCGCGTTGCAGCCAGCGCCCCACATTCTGACTGCGCGCGGCAATTTTCGGCCGACATTCTTGCAACAAAGAGCAGCGGTCACAGCGATCCGGCGCATAGCCGGGCCGGGGCAATGCGCCACTGTCGCGGCAGGCGCGAACCGCTTGCGCGACCGAAAGGGTCAATGCCCGCAGATCATCATCGAAATGGACAACGCTGCGCCGCCGGGTCTGGCCATAGAACAATGCGCCCTGCGGTATGTCACAAGCGAACATTTCCTCCAGGCAAAGGGCCTGCGCACAAAGCTGCAAGTCGTCGGCCCTGTGCGTTTTCGGCTTGCCGCGCTTGTATTCGACCGGATAGGGGCGCCCACCGCGCAATTCCACCACATCTGCAACGCCGTGCAGCCGGTGGCGGTCTGACCTTATCTCGACGGATCGCAGAACGCGTATGCCGGGGCGGCTTTCAGGTCGGCCTGAATCGGCGCGTTCATGCAGCAGCCGCCCTTCGGCGGTGAAGGTGTTTTCGGTCCAGATCCGCTCGACATGAATCAGCGCATACTGGCGCGGGCAATAGAGCCAGTGTTGCAGAGCCGAAAGGGGAATATCCTCAGAAGGGTTCAATGATCTCGATGCCCTTCGGAAGGTTCTCGGCATCCAGTGCGATCTGGTAATCACTATAGGCGCGCGCAGGGGGCAGGTTGTGGGTGCGCTGGTCGCCAACCGGGATCAAATTATCACCAGCGCGGCGATGGACGGTGACGCGTTCGAACAGCTTGTGCGCCTGCGCATTTCCCAGCGCGCTCTCATGGCGGAATGCAATCAGGCGGCGGGCGGCCATCTCGCCGCGCGCGGCGGAACGGTCAAGGTCGAGCATGTCGCGCAATGCCGTCCAGAGGGTTTGCAGATCATCTTCGGAAAAGCCGGTTTTCTCGGCGAGTTTGGCGTTGATGAACCCATGCGCGCGATACAGGCCATAAGGCACGATATGCTTGCGGCCCATGGTGCGTTCCTTGTCGCGGTCTTTCTCGTTGGTGACAGATGATCGCGTGATCGAGATTTCCAGTGGCAGGATCGGCTCTTCCGAACGCGCGAAGGTGATCTGGATCGGTCCGCGCACCTGTCCGCAATTGACACCCGTTGTCATCACCGCCCCAAAACTGCGGATATCGAAAAAATTTGCGCACATCCAATCGGTCAGCGTTCTTGCTTCAGCCTGATCTCTGGGCAGGTTGGAATAGTCGTTGGCATTCGCCGGAGTGACGCCCGTGGCCGTCCAGGCTTCCTGATGTGCCTCGTTCAGGACGGAGCGTTCGCTCATATAGATGCGATGCCGTGCATCGCCACCATGCGATGCCTCGACATAATTCCTGATCTTGCGCTTGATAGCCACATCCGACACCAGCCCCTGATTGGTTTCCGGGTCCATGCGCGGCAGATTGCCCGCATCAGGGTCACCATTGGGGTTGCCATTGGACACATCGAAGAACAGCACAAAGTCATAACGGTTTTGCAAAACGGTCATTGGGCATCCTCTCTCTTGGTCGACTTGGTCCAGCGTTGATGATAATATCCGGCGATGAACCGCCCCTGGTCTTCCAGTGACAGGGCGCGGGGCATATCGGCGTCAAGACCCAGCCAGATTGTTCCCAGTTCTTTTTCCAGCCAATGGCCAATCCCGCCATTCTCGCCCTTCTTCAGCAGGGCCAGATGGTGTGTCGCGTTCTTCACCAGCAGCGGAAACACCCGCGCGGGGGTCGCAGAGGCTGCGGCAAAATACCGGTCCTTGATTGTCGCGTTCAACCCTGGCAAGGCGGCTGATTGCGCGCGCTCAAGCACGGCAAACAGTCGCCCCAGCCGATAGGCAGGGTTGGTGTTTTCTGGATCGAGGCTCACGGGGATTCCCTCCTGTCTGGATGTTCGGTTGATGACGGCCTTGCAGATGGCAGCGCGGCGGCCATTGATATCGCCATCGGCGCGAATACGCCCGATCACTGCGGACAAAAGCATGCGCGGCAGGGGCCGGCCGGTCAGAACCGCGCGGATCACCTGCCCGCCCAAGAGCGGCGGAATATTCTCAGCCTTGCGCAGAAGGGCGGTTTCATAGAGCAGCGACCAGACCGCGGGCGGGCCTTTCCACGGTGCAGGCAGGATGTTCAGGTCATCCCAGAAGGCCGTCACATTACTGGCAAACTCGCCGAATGTGCCGGGGTGCCAGAACCGCACCGACAGCCGCGCGGCATTAGGCGCAAGGCCCAGCATGTAAACCCGCGCCTGCGGGTCCAGCCTTGGATCGCCCCCGGCCCGCCCCTCGGCCACATTCATCAAGGCGGCGCGCAATTCATTCACGGCGTCCTGTTCATCGGGCGGGTTAAGCGCATTACCCATCAGGATGTCGTACATATTCGCGACTTCAGCATCGGGCGCTTCGGCCCAGAACGCGACCGTCATGTCTGCAATACGGAGACTGCGCGCGGACCCGCGCGCCAGCAGCGCATTGAGGGCTGTGCCATAGGCGAATGCGGCGGCTTCGGACACTGGCGCATTGCCGCCCTGGGATTTCCCGAAAGATTCGTAAGCTTCGTTGTTGAAAGATATCAGCGATGCGCCCGAGCTTTGCGCGCCCATGACGCCCTTGATTTTTGGGTGAAGGCGCTCAACCGGTGCATCCTGTCCGGTCACAAGGCAAAGTCCCTGCGGTCCCTCAGAAGGCGTAGAAAACAACTGCGCTGCCGCCGGGCGCTCATGCACGAAACCTGGCCCCGTCCCGTCGTCAAACTCAAACACAATATTCTGGTCCAGCGCGTCAGTCTGAAAGCCAAGGGTGGGAAAATCCTCTGGCTGCCAGCGTTCCAGAAATCGGCGCAGGGCGATCAGGCCGGGATCGGTGGCATCTGCCAGAAGCTTCAGATGCTCCTGAACGAATGCCGCATGTTCATCTGCGGTGCGCTTGCCCTGTCCGGGGGTCAGGGCTTTCTTTCCATCCTCGGTTTCGCGCTCGACCGCGATGACACCAAAGACATAGGCCGTCTTGTCCCATAACAGATTGGGCTTGATGCCGGATGTGCGGCTTCCTGCAGGCACGGCCATCGGCACCGGCGCGGGTTTCTTGCCAGCATGGCTGCGCTTGTCAGCCAGCTGCAGCGGCGTTCCATCTGTATCCAGCACAAGAGCGAAGGAAATATTCTCGTTCGAGTAGCCGGGTCGCGGGGCCTCGCCACGCTCTGCCATCCGGTCATAAAGCCTCGCCAACGCGGTCAGGATTGTCATCGCACCATCCCTGCGTCTCGGGCAGCGGCCACGTCGATCACCCCGTCCACCATCTCTGCACGGAAGAACTGCGGCGTGCGGTCATTTGCGAAATCGATGTCATAGAGCATCCAGCCCAGGTCTCGTTGGCCTGTCAGCGCCGATTGCGGGGCTTCATCCACCCAATCGAAACTGGCCGCAAATTCGCGCAGGCCAAGCGCCGGGCGATGAAAACACTGCCCTTTCTGGGCGCGACGCCTGAAGATGTCGAAATGTTTGGCCGGGCTGTCATCCCCTAATTGGTCCGTCATCTCGAAATGCGCCTCGATGACATAGGCCACATCACGCAATGCCATGGTTGCGCGCTGCTGGCGGTGATCATCCACCGCTATATGCAGCCTCGACAGGTCGCCCGATGACATGGCAGATTTCGCGTTGCGCGCCGAAATTTTCGCGCCAACTTCATTCTTGCGGATGTTTTCGAAGCGGATGGGGTTGAGTACATGAATGCGGTCCACCACCCAGGCGATTGCCGGTTTCCAATGCACCGCTTCCAGAATGCCGCGCGCCGCCGAAGGGGTGATCACGTCATATGAGACGCGCTCGACTTTCATTTCGGGTCGGGTGAAACAGGCGTAATCTCCCCAGATATGCAGTTTGATACCGTAGCCCACGCAGCCCTCCTCATGTAATCAGATTGCCCAAATCTTCAGCATCCTCGGGTGAAAACCCGGCACCATCATCGTAAAGGCGCGCATTGTCTAGGACAACGAACTGATCTCCCAATTCTTCAGGGCGAACGACATGCGCCGCCCCCACACGCACCAGCGCATCGCGGACACGCGGCGCGACCGAGACGGTAAACCGCTGCATCGCCCGCGCGATTGCGCCCGGATATTTGCCGAAGTCCAGAAAACCGCGCGCGTTCTTATCCAGCCCATATGGACCTGCCCCGATGATCAGCGGACGGGTCACCTCTTCAATCAGGCGGAAATCAGCGGCGATATCGGCAAAGGGGAACTCGAACCTCGCATCAGATATCCGCTGCATGATCGCGCGGCTGTCCAGATCAGCGCTGCGGTCCCAGTAAAGCCGTTTGAAATAGGCGCGCACAGCGTCGGGGTGAATTGGATCGGGGTAGTCACGCAAGACATCGCGGGCAATGTCGGCGTTCTGGGTCAGTTCGGGTGGCGGCGGGAACCCGTCCTCGGGTTCAAAAACATAGACCTGCCCCGTGTCCATTTGCCCGTTGCGATTGCAGCGCCCTGCGGCCTGAACGATGGAATCCAGCCCCGCGACAGCGCGCCAGACTTCAGGAAAATCCAGATCTACCCCCGCTTCGACCAGCGCCGTTGCGATAACAGGGCCATCAAAACCCGCCTAGATCTGCTCCACGACCTCCTGACGGTGCCGCGCGGTCATGTTTGTACTCAGATGCAGCGCATCGCCCTTGCTAAGCAGGTCAAACACAGCCCGCGCTTGGCGCTTATTGTTGACAATAACCAACGCCTTACGTCCGGTTACACGTTGCGCAAGCTCGTCATTGCTTATGGTGCCGACCTGCTGCACGTTCACCCGCTTCAACTGGTCATACAGGCGGTCAGGGTCTGGGGCGATCTCGCGGGTATGCGCTTTGACAATCGCCTCGGGGACTTTCAGCCCGTCCTTGTCGCTGATCGCTGGTTGGGTCGCAGTGCACAGAACGACCGAACAGCCATAGCCCCGCGTCAACTCCTTCAGCGCCGCCAGACATGGGCGCAGGAAATTCACCGGCAGCGCCTGGGCTTCGTCGAGGATGATCACCGAACGCGCGATATTGTGCAGCTTGCGACATTTCTGCGTGCGGTTCGCAAACAGGCTTTCAAAAAATTGCACGGCAGTCGTTACAATGACAGGGCAGTCCCAGTTCTGCGCTGCCAGTTTCATGCGCTCGGCCGCATCTTCATCTTCTATGTCATTCAGATCGAAGGCGGAATGATGTTCCAGAACAGCATCCTCAGCACCCAGGGCTGCGCGAAACACGTCTGCCGTTTGTTCAATGATCGCTGTAAACGGTGCGACATAGATCACCCGTCGCATCCCATGCTCCAAGGCGTGTTCCAGCGCGAAACGCAGTGAACTGTAGGTCTTGCCCCCGCCTGTCGGCACGGTCAACGAGAAGAAGCCCGGCGACAGTGCGGCGCATTCTCCGGCGGCTGTAAGAACCTCGGCGCGCAATCTGTTCAGTTGTGTTTCGGGCGGTGGAAATGCGGCAAGCGTGTTTGAAAGGGCATCGCGCAGCACCTGTAAATCCGACTGGTTGGCGGGTCGCTTGCTTGGGAAGTAGAAACCCTCGGTTTCAATGAAATCGGCATCCACAAGGGTTGAAAACAGCATTCTGGTAAAGAAATGGAGCTCAAAGTACGCACCATTTGAAAGTCGCTGAAACGGCGCAGGCGCCGTCAATTGCGGCAGGGCAATGCCATCGGGAAGGTCCAGACGCTCGCTTTGCTCAATTCGTTCGCGCAGTGGCGTCGCAGGTCGTCCATGCGAGCGCGTCAAGCCATTGGGCAGACCGGAATGATGGCCCGCAATGCAAAAGGCAATCAGTTTGCCGATCTCACCACTTATGTTTTCGGATGCAAATCGTGCGCCTTCACCGCTATGCGATGTGGCATTGGGGTGGCCATGCAATTTGTCCTGAAATCCTTGCTTAACCTTACCAAGGTCATGCAACCAGCCGGCAGTCTCTGCCACGGTTTCCGACCCCATTCCCGCGGCATTGGCTGCTGCGGAGCGCGCAACCGCGAACAAATGGTCGTCCAATCGCTCCCAACAGCTTTCGGACTGGCCAAGGACTGAATGGGCGTAAATGGTCAAAATGGATCCAAAATCAGCGCTCAATCTATTCGTTCCGCAACCCGGCAGAACAGGTATACGGTAGTATGAGAGTGCATTATTCGGAACGAAGGGCGCAAGACCCTTTATCGACCTGCCTTGTAGTTTGACTTTCCGCCACTTCCCGACACCATTCAATCCATGGGACATTCCGCGCTAAGTACACGGAAACCGCGCTAGCAAATGCGATGAACCTCAGCGGATACCTCGTATCAATTCAGCCTGACGTTCGCTGGACACGGGGCAATAGGAACTGATGGTGGTGACGACAGAGTCGTGACCGAGGTTCTGCGACCATGCCTTGAACCGTTCCCGCGTTGTACAGATCTGATCGCCGTATTTCACCAACGACTTGCGGAAGCTGTGTGGAGCGAACGGCGGAAGACCCGCGTTAATGAAGGCGTGTTTAATCACCTGCCGGATCTTGCTCGCATTTCCATAGTTGCCGCGCGACAGACCCACAGTTGCGAAGCAGCCGTCGATCAAGCCCTGTTCGGGCTTAGGGAACAATGCGTCCTCGTGTCCGAACAGTCGATCCTGACGCAGGTAGGTGATCCAGTCCCTTAGGCATTCGAGATAAGCGGCATCGACAGGGAAGAACCAGGTGGTGAATGTCTTGGCGAATTTGGTCTTCACGTCGCGGGCATCCTGATAGAAGCACGCTTCGACTAAGTTGATGTGCTTGAGCCGCGCAGAAGCAATGGCCCCGTCGCGGGCACCTGTGAGCATAAGAAAGGCAAAGATCGCCCGGTCGCGTTTCTCGATCTCTGTTTCGTTGGGCATCAGCGTGAAGGCATGGCGGCACTGCTCCATGGTCGGGAATGGAGTGTCCCTTTCCGAGTGTGCGATGCGCGCATCCTTGCGATTCAGGTTGAAGTATTCGGCATCTGCATAGGTGATCCGAGACTTGTATCCTGGTTGACCTGCGAGCCAAATGACGAATGTCTTCACCAACCGAAGTTTACCATCAATGGTTGCCTTGGACAAAGGTTTGCCTGTGTTGCGATTGACGTCGGCCTCAAGCTGGCGCTTGAAATTGGTCGCCTGGTCGATATGGAACCGTTTGAAAGGCTTCCAGCCGGTGCTCTTCTCGAACCTGAGAATAGCCTCTGCCGCCTTGTCGACAGTTGCATGATCCGCACGCTTCGCCTCGCGCAGAAAAATGAGGTAGCGACGTTTGATGCGTTCATTTTCTTCGATGATTTTGCGTGTCATTGGAAGCTCCCTCTGAAGTGACAACTGCAATTAGGTTTCGACGTATCCTTTAGGCTGTCCGTACGTCCTTGCTGACGATGTCGAAGAAGCGCGCGAACTCAGCCAGGGTGCGGGCGCTGATCATGCGGTTGCATTTCCCCCCACAGACTTCGCAAAGACCGACAAGGCGCGAGATTTTGGCAGTCTGCCTGACCTCGTCAGCCATCATGCCCAGCGGCCGGCGCGGTTCTTTGCAGGACAGGCAATACAGTTCCTTCGGGCCGAGCCTGACCTTTCGGCTTTTGCCTTGTTCAGCTAGGAAAATTTTCAGATCGTCACCAACGATCAAAAAGGGACGATTGTCGTTCAGCACGCGCAGCCCCATCCCTGCCCAGTTGCGGACTGTACGGGTGGAACACCCCAACACTACCGCCACCTCGGGAATCGTATAGCTGCGCGACGCTTTGATTTTCTTGGCGTTCGGATATTTATACATCGGTGGCATCCTTAACCTCGAACAAAGCCCGGATGTCCTCTGCTTTCCATACGGTGGTGCGCGGACCGAGCTTATGAGGCTTGGGGAAGCGACCAACCTTCACACCCTGCCACCAGGTCGATTTGGAAACGGGGATCGGCCCTGTAGGGGCGAGGATGGACGACAGGCGAACAAAGCCTGTCAGAGGAAAAGAAGGATTGGGCATCTTGGTTCACCTCATTGCGATTGCGTGTGAGGTAATGTTGCCAAGTCCGACAAATTCTGTGGGCGATCAGCGTTTTGGCTAGCCGAATAGGGATTTAGCCCCACTTATTCCGTCTTAACGCGGCCCCTAACCCTTCTTAATGCGACCAGAGGCATTAATGTCAGCCAACACTTCATCATCAAGCAGGGCTGCTCCGCTCTTGAGATGCTTTCGAATGGTATCAATGTTGATGCCCAGACCGAGAGTATGCATGTCCGATTCGATCTCGGCCGGCGTTGTGCTGCGCTCCGCCTTGGGTTGATAACCATACCCTTTTATGGCCAATGCGATGATCATCTTCAGCATCGTGGATCTTTCCCTGGGGTCCAGTGGTCTGTCGTCAGCACCACTAGACTGGCCCAGTCTTGATTTTTTACCGATACCGAGAGCATGGTACTTGTCAGCAGCGGCCAAAAGCTGTTGCGGCACGTCCAGATCGACATGATCAAACCAACGCACCACATCCGGCACGCCGTTTTTGCTAGGCACAGCTTCGCTGCCCCAATCGAAATTGTCTGCGATCAAGGCCCGTCGTTTGAAGTAGTAGGCGAGAACATCATTCTGAACCGGCATCCCATCGACCCCCTGCAACAGGTCGCCGCAGGGTTCAAACCCAATGGAAAGCGCGACGGTTTCATCAAGAGACCATTGTTGCATTCTGGCCCAGTGTTGAACATCGGCTTCGCGGCCTTCCACACCAAAGCCACCAGCAAACCAGACTGGTTCCTGTCGAAACACCGCCCTCAGCTCAGCCAGCGCGAGGCGTTCTGACATAATATGCGCCTCATTGCTGACCTCTCCTCTGAGATCAAAGCGCCCGAAAAATTCTTCGTCTGTCAGGTCCTGTAGGGTTTCCCTACACACCTGAATCGAGAGGGCCAAATCAAAAGAAAAAGCATCAAAGACGTCCGGATGGAACGGACCCCTGAAATTATGTACCATAGGCTTACTCCATTTCAGGAGCCTGCCATAACGACGCTGCAGGATCTTTTTTGTGATGTACGCCCGTGACGGTTCGTTTGACACACTTCACCCCCCTCTACCGTTTGGGGGATAATCCTGCCTCTAGCTCATCCAAATATCCAGCCCACCAATCGGCCAGTCGGACACGTTCTTCCCAAAACTCGCCACGGGCATAGATCCGGCGGATCTTGTTACCATCGACATGGGCCAAGGCACGCTCTATCGCGTCTGGGTTCCACAGCCCGCTTTCATTGGCCAAGGTTGAGAACGTCGCTCGGAAACCGTGCGCGGTCATCTCATCGCCATCATAGCCCAAACGCCGAAGCGCGCCGTTCAGAGTGTTCTCACTCATCGGACGAAACACCGACCTCAGCGAGGGGAACAGGAAGACGCCATTGCCGGTGATGCGTTTCAAATCTTTCAGTAAAGCCAATGCCTGCGCAGGCAGCGGCACCGAGTGCGGCATGCGCATCTTCATCCTCTCGGCGGGGATCAACCAGATCGCCTTTTCAAGATCAAACTCTGCCCACGTCGCCTGCCGCAACTCACCTGGTCGCTGGGCGAGAATGGCGAGTAACCGCAACGCGATCCGTGTCGTTACCTGCCCCTGAAACCCGTCTATCGAACGCAACAAGCCACCAAGTTCTTTGGGGTCCGTGATGGCAGAGCGCGATTTGACCTTGGGTCGAATAAGGGCATCCCGCAATGCAAAGGTAGGGTCGTGATCAACAACACCGGATGCAATCGCATAGCGGAAGACAGCGCCAATCTTAGCGCGTAACCGCTTGGCAGTTTCGTGATTTCCCTTAGCCTCGACCTTTCGCAGGCAGGCGAGCACCATAGGTGACGTCACCTCTGCAATAGGCTTATTGCCGAAAGCATCAATTGCCATTCCCAACAGCCATTCGGTCTTGGTCTTGGTGGCATCCGCGCGCCCTTCCTTTTCGGCTTTGGCCTTGTAGGCTTCCGCAAGCTTCGCGAAGGTTGTCTCCTGCACAAGCAACTTCTGCCGCTTGTCCTCCTTCTTCACCTCACCTGGATCTTCACCTGCAGCAAGCCGCGCACGGGCCTCGTCACGCAGCTTTCGTGCCTGCGCGAGGGAGATCGCCGGATAGGCCCCAAAGGACAAACGCTTCTCACGCCCATCAATCCGGTACTTCATATGCCACAGCCGCGAGCCTGAGCGGGCTACGGTCACATAGAGGCCTTGGAAATCTGAGACCTTGTAAGGCTTGTCCTTGGGTTTCAGGCTTCGAATCTGGGTATCGGTCAATGGCATCTGGGGGCATCACTTTTCAGCATCACTCGCGAAGCCCCCGTAGATGCCCCCAAACCGGGGGCATTCTGTCGGACGGGACCAAACAACATCGGACAACCAGCATCGCAAAAACCCTTATCAACCGGGGTTTTCTGGATGTCATCGGATCATTTTGGATGATAAATTGGTGCCGCTGAAGGGACTCGAACCCCCGACCCCATCATTACGAATGACGTGCTCTACCAACTGAGCTACAGCGGCAACCTGTTCATGCCTTGCAACCGCAGGCAACGCCCCTCGGCGATGGCGCGTCTTTAGCACCGGATTTTCGCCTAAGCCAGACCCTTCAAGCAGTTTTCTGCGCCGCCCTGGCACTATCTTCGACTGGTTCTG
>SKWJ01000325.1 GCA_007128995.1 Paracoccaceae bacterium | reverse complement strand
CTACTCTCGGGGTCGGGCAGGTCATGGTGAACATGGCCCTGCTGGTCGCCTGTTTCGCGATCACGGCCTATGTGCTGAACACTATCGGCAAACGCATGCCACTGCGCGATCAGTTCGCGTTAAGATAGGCCGCGCATCCGGCAAGTGCTGCAAAATCATCTTCCACAACGGCCACCGGAAACCGTGCGACATGATCAGAAAATCGCCCCATATCGGTAAATCCCGCCTCAAACCCGAAACGTTCCAGCCATGGCGCAAAGGCGCGTGATACACCGCCGATCAGGAAGATCCCCCCTTTCGGCAAGGTGATCAGCGCAAGATCCGCCGTCACCTGCGCCAGCAGGCGCACATAATGACGCCCGACCGCTTGCGCGAGCGCATCACCCGCCTCCATTGCAGCCATGATCGCCGCCGCATCAAGCGCCTTTGAAGATCGCGCCTCAGCGGCATGAAAGGCATAAAGCCGTTCCAGCCCGGCACCTGCCAGAACATCCTCGACCGAGGCAAACCCACGCCGCGCCACAAGCCAGTCGGCCAGCCGATAATCGAGCGGACCCTTCAGGGGCAGATGAATATGTCCGGCTTCGGATGCGGGCACGATATGGCGCGCGCCCGCAGAATAGACTGGCGCGATATTCACCCCTGTCCCCAAACCGATAACCAGCTTCGCGCCGTCTTCGGGAACGCCTGCGCGCAGCCTGCGCAGATGCGATTCTGGCAGGAAAGGCACGGCATGCCCCTGAGCCTGAAGGTCATTCAGCAAGACGATCTGCCCGATCCCGGTTTCCTGTGCCAGATGCGGCGCATCAATCTGCCAGTTCAGGTTTGTCATTTCGGCCTGCGCCCCGCGCACCGGTCCGGCCAGCGCGATGGCAGCGCGCTGCGCAGGCGACTTGTGACGCTGCAAATAGCTGCGCAACACATCCCCTAGCCCTGCGTGATCCGCGTTTCGGAATCGTTCTGTAGAGCCCGCAATCAACACCCGACCGCGCGCCAGCGCCACGCGGGTATTTGTGCCGCCAACATCGGCAACCAGTACCGGGCTGTCATTCTCTGCCATCTCTTTTCAATGCCTCATCTGCGCGCCAATGCGTCCCTCAGCGCCAGATACGACGCCTTTGGGCGACGCTGCAAGCTGTCGAAGTCCACATGAACAAGGCCAAAACGTTTTTCATATCCGAGCGCCCATTCGTAATTGTCCAGCAACGACCAGATCATGTACCCTTTCAGCGGAACGCCCTCGGCTAGAGCGCGTTGTGCCTGTGCCATATGCTGGTTCAGATACTCCATGCGGGCAATGTCCGGCTGTTCTGGTGTATCGGCATTGGACATGCCGTTTTCTGTCACATAAAGCGGCAAATTTCCTGTATAGCGATGCGCGAACTTCAGGAAATGATACAGCCCCTCGGGACAGATTTCCCAGCCCATCTGTGTCTGCGGCAAATCACCCACATGTTCGGAAAGCGCGGGCCAGGCCCCGTCGGCATGGGCGATGCGCTTGCAGGTGTAGTAATTCAACCCCAGCCAGTCGAGCGGCTGGCAGATCTGCGCCATGTCATCCTGCCAACCCTCGGGCATATGTGGCCCAAGGCCGTCGAGCACATCCGCCGGGTATTCGCCCTTGAACATCGCGCCGAGGAACCAGCGATTGTAGATCCCGTCATATCGCAGGGCGGCGGCGTGATCCGCAGCGCGGTCTGTCAGCGCAAGCGCATATTCGAAATTACAGACTGCGCCCAGATTGTTCATGCCCAGACCACGCATCACTTCAGTGGCGCGCCCATGGGCAAGGCCGACATGATGCATCGCCCGCGCGGTTGCCCGGATATCCCGCAGGCCAGGGGCGTGATGGCCCAGAAAATGCGACAGCCACCCGACACACCAGGGCTCGTTTATCGGTGCGGCTGACCAGACCCGATCGCCAATCCGTTCGCAGAGGATCTGCGTGTAATCGGCGAACCAGCTGGCAACATCGCGATTGCGCCATCCCCCCAGATCTGCAAGGGCCGATGGCAATTCCCAATGATAAAGCGTCAGCGCAGGTTTCAGGCCCCGCTCTCGCATGCCGTCGACAAGCCGGTCATAGTAATCCAGCCCGGCGGCGTTTACGGCGCCGCGCCCTTGGGGCAACACCCGCGCCCAGGATGCAGAAAAACGGTAAACGTCGAAACCGCCATCGCGGATCAGATCCAGATCTTCCGGCCAGCGCGTGTAGTGATCACAGGCGCGCGCGCCATCCTCGGAACGCACCACATTGCCCGGCGTGGCGGCGAAGTCATCCCAATGCGTCCGCCCTGCCCCGCCAAATCCATGCCCTTCGATCTGATAGGCAGATGTAGCCACCCCAAACAGGAAATCAGATGGAAAATCGGCGCGCTTGAAGGTGATCCCGGTCATCGCGCAGGGCCTGTAGATGCGCCCAGCACTAGCGAGGTTTCCATCAATTCCGTGAGCGGGCCGCATTTCGGATTGATCACGAGTTTCAACAGCATCCCTGCGGCGCGGCGTCCAGCCTCGCGCACCGAGGATCGGGTGGCGGTGAACATGGGAACATCTCCATCATTGGGCAGATAGGACAGTTCATCGTCATGTGTGACAATGGACACATCTCGTGCCAGTTTCAGGCCCAGATCGGCAAAGCCGCGGCGCAGCCCGTAAGCGACGATCATGGATGATGCGAGGAAGGCAGTCGGGGGGTCCGGCAGTTGCATCATTTCCTGCGCGGCCCGATAGCCGTAGGGTTCGGTCATTTCGGCCTGTCGCATCAGCAATGGGTCCGCGTCTATCCCGGCATCGGCCAGTGCCTCCAGATAACCTGCCCGACGCCGGGCGGCAAAATCCATGCCTTCCAGACCGTTGATCAGTGCAATCCGTCGATGTCCGAAATCAATCAGGAATTGCGTGGCGCGGCGGAACGACCTGTGGTTGTTGATATCAAGCCAGGAATATGGGGTATTCACCTGACTGGTGCGCCCGTGCACCAGGAACGGTATCCCAAGCTCGGACAGCATCTCCACCCGCGCATCATGCAGGCGCGGTCCGTGCACGATGACACCGTCCACGGCCCCACGCGCCACCAGATCCCCATAGGCACCTTCCTCGTCATCATCGGCCACAACCCGCAGGATCATCTCGTAGCCGGACTGGCTGTAAACCTCGCCCGCCCCGGCGATGAAATCCGCAAAGATGGGATTCACCATTTCGTGGCTGGTCGAGATCGGGATCACATGGGCGATCGCATGCGCGCGCCCGGTCGCAAGGCTTTTGGCGCGGGTGTTGGGATGGTAATTCGCGCGCTCTGCGGCCTCTCGGACACGCTTTCGAGTGTCCGCATTGACCTCGGGGAACCCATTGAGGGCACGGCTGACCGTCGTTGG
>SKWJ01000528.1 GCA_007128995.1 Paracoccaceae bacterium | reverse complement strand
GTGGCCGCCACCACCCCGCCCAGATCAGTCAGTTTTTGCTCGCGCGACAAGGCCATTTGCGCGGCCAGCAGCGCATTGGCCATGGATGTGGCTTCTGCCGCAAGCCGCTGCGCATAAAACGCCTGAAATGCGATCCCGATCACAATCGCCGCCCAGAATCCGAAGGCGAGGATCGGAGGCACGACCAGCGCTGTGCCATCGGCGAAGCGCAGCGGTTGATAGGTGATGCTGATCAAGCTGATCAGCGCCACCGCCGAGACGGCCAGAATAATGGTTGAGCGTGGCTTCAGGGCCATTGCTGCGACAGCGACGGGCGCAAGAATAAGCACGCTGAACGGGTTGGTAACACCGCCCGTCAGATAGAGCAGACACACAAGCTGCGCGATATCAAACAGAAAGGTCAGCAAGGCTTCTGTCTCTGAAAGCCGTTTCGTCTGGGGAAACAGCAGAAGCGAGAACAAGACCGACAGCGTGGCCGCCCCCATCACGAGCCAGATCAGCACCACATCGAACCGTAGCCCAAGGTGGAAATGCGCGACCAGAAGCGCCATCGCCTGACCGCTGAGCGCGAGGATGCGCACATAGGTCATTGTGCGCATGCGCACCCAATCACCCCTGTGGTCTTGCGAGATTTCGCCAAATGTCGGGGTGGTCATCTGCACAGCTCCGGATGTGAGGGTCGAGACGCGTTGTCACAGTTGCGCCATGCAGGATTGTTAGGCCGCAAGGATTGCGGCATCAAGACCACGAACTTCGGAAGCGGAGACTGTGATGATTCGTTTGTATTCCTATCTCGCCATCGGGCTGACTGCTGCGCTGCTGGGCGGTCTGGGCTACATGGTCCTCAGCGGGCAGGGCCAAACCGATCTCGCGCAATGCCGGTCGACCTCGATTTCGGGCGGGGCGGGTTCCATCGGCGGGCCATTCGAACTGGTGGATCATACGGGGCGCACCGTGACCGACGCAGATTTCGCTGACCGTCCTGTCCTGATCTATTTCGGCTATACCTTTTGTCCCGATGTCTGCCCACTGGATACCGCGCGCAATGCCCAAGCCGTCGACCTATTGTCCGAGAGGGGATATGATGTGACGCCTGTGTTCGTCTCGGTCGATCATGCGCGCGACACACAGGAAGCCTTGGCAGAATTTGTGCGTTTCATGCATCCTGATATGGTGGGTCTTACCGGAACTGAAGCGCAGATCCGCGATGCTGCGCGCGCTTATCGCGTGTATTTTTCGGTCCATGACGCGGAAGATGATTTTTATCTCATCGATCACTCTACGTTCAGCTACTTCATGCTGCCCGGGCACGGATTCGTCGATATCGTGCGGCGCGATCAGTCGCCCGAACAGGTGGCTGATACGCTGGCCTGCTTTATAGACAATGCCTGATCATTGGTCGAAATTGACCTTTCACACGCGCCGCCCTACTTATCTGGCAAGAAAGTGAGGGTGGCTATGGAACCTGAATTCAATCTTGATCTCGGCCCGGACACTACATTGCTTCTCGTCGATGATGATGAGGTGTTCCTCAAGCGCCTCGCGCGTGCGATGGAACGGCGTGGCTTCAGTGTTGAGACCGCAGGTAGCGTCACTGCCGGCCGTGCGATTGTGCGCGCAAGGCCGCCCGCCTATGCCGTTATTGATCTGCGACTGGAAGATGGAAACGGTCTGGATGTGGTCGAGGCGCTGCGTACAGAGCGCGCGGATGCAAGGATCGTTGTCCTTACAGGATACGGCGCGATAGCGACGGCAGTTGCCGCAGTCAAGATCGGGGCCACAGATTACCTATCCAAGCCGGCTGACGCAGATGACGTTGTGCGCGCGCTGCTCGCTCAGGGCGATGATGTCTTGCCAGAGCCACCGGAAAACCCGATGTCCGCTGACCGGGTGCGCTGGGAACATATTCAGCGCGTCTACGAGCAATGCGAGCGAAATGTCTCCGAAACCGCACGACGATTGAGCATGCATCGGCGAACACTGCAGCGTATCCTTGCCAAGCGTTCGCCCCGGTGAGCACGCTTATAAATGGAGCAGCCGGGTGCGCGTAACCCGTCTTGGGGCATTCGCAGCAATTGTGGTCGCAGCCTGCGCGTCTCCGCAGCAGAAATGCATTCAGACTGCGCAGGCGGAACTGCAAGCAATAGATCAGCGCATTGCCGAGGTCGAACACGCGCTTCAACGTGGGTATCGCCAGACACCAGAGATTGCGCCGCGCACGACGTTGCATCTCTGCGCATGGCCGAAAGAGCCAGTCCTGTTCTGCACCCGTCACGCCCCCGGACGCTCTGCCACGCGCGTCGCGGTGGATGTTGAGGCCGAGGAAACGCTACTTGCAGATCTGCGCGAGCGGCGCATCAAGGTCGCAGCCCTCAGCGCAGGTCGCATCGCCACCTGCGCAACACTTCAATGAGCGGGAACCGAAACCGGATCAAGCAAGGTGCGGCCGCCATCGATCGTGATGATCTGTCCGGTCATAAAGGCCGCAGCATCCGATGCGAGGAACTGGACGGCTTCTGCTGCCTCTGACGCTGCACCGATCCGCCCCATTGGCGTCTGGCGCAGGATCAATGCACGGTAGTCTTCATGCGCGTGCATCTGGGATTTCAGGTTCGCGCTCATCACGCTGCCAAGCGCGACACCGTTGATCCTGATCCGGTGCTTTGCCAAAGCCACCGCCATCGAGCGGGTCATCTGATCGAGTGCCGCCGATGCGATGGAATAGGCCATCAATTCAGATTGTGTCCGGCGTGCCGCGATGGAGGACAGGTTCACGATCGAGCCGATCGCGTGTTTCTGGATGTCGTTGCCCTCGGCCTGCGCGATCATCCGCTTTGCGACCAGTTGGCTAAGCTTGAAACTGGCAATCAGGTTCTGCTGAAGCGCTTCTTGTACAGCGTCGCTCTGGTCATCAAGCGGGTCGGATGCGACGCATTGGCGGGTTGCGTTCACCAGAATGTCAATGCGGTCATAGGCATCGACAGTCGCTGACAGCAAATTCGCCAAGGTCAGTTTCTCGCGCAGATCGCCCGCAAAGAAAATAGCGTGATCCTCAGCGCCGGAGAGCGATGAAATCTCGGCCTTCAGGCGCGTCTCATCACGGTCTGTGAGCACGACATTCGCGCCCTGATCAACGAAGTGCCGAGCGATCGCCAGGCCGACACCATTTGCTGCGCCTGTCACGATTGCTGTTTTTCCCGCAATTGAAAAACTCATGAGTGTTTCCCTGATCCGCGGATCCGCATGTGCGCGTTCTTCTGTCGCCGTGGCGAAGTTGCCTGCCAGACCCGGAAGGCCGAGGTTTCGGCAAGGATTTCGTGACTGCCGAACGACTTTGACAATACTGCCTCATACGGCAGATGCCTGTTTGCGACCATCCAC
>SKWJ01000377.1 GCA_007128995.1 Paracoccaceae bacterium | reverse complement strand
TACAAGGGCGAGGGGATTCAGCATATCGCGGTCGGAACGGATGACATTTATGCCGCCACCGATGCGATTGCTGCCGCGGGTATCCGGTTCATGCCGAAGCCCCCGCAAAGCTATTATGATATGAGCCATGAGCGGGTCGTGGGCCATGAAGAACCCATCGAGAAGATGGCCAAGCATGGAATCCTGATCGATGGCGAAGGCGTCGTGGACGGGGGCGAGACGAAGATCCTGTTGCAGATATTTTCAAGGACCATGGTCGGGCCGATCTTTTTCGAGTTCATCCAGCGCAAGGGGGATGACGGATTTGGCGAGGGCAATTTCAAGGCCCTGTTCGAGAGTATCGAGGCTGACCAGATTGCGCGCGGTGTATTGAAAACGGCCTGACCGGCGCAGCCCTGCGGCGCTGGGCCTGTTTGCGCTGGGCTGATGCGAAAACAGAATTGACCGATCGGTCGGGCTATGCAAATCTCCACCCGGATCTGGGAGGAGATTTGCATCATGACATCGTCCGAGACGGTGATTGAGCGGCTTGAGGGCGGTGTGCTGACGCTTGTGCTTAACCGGCCTGACAAGCTGAATGCCTTTACCCCTGCCATGCATGACGCGCTGCGCGCCGGGTTTGCGCGGGCTGCGCGCGATGCGGATGTGCGCGCGGTCTTGCTGACAGGCGCGGGGCGCGGCTTCAGTGCCGGGCAGGATCTGGGGGATCGTGACCCGCGCAAGGGGGGCCCTGCCCCGGACCTGGGCGAGACGATCGGGCGCTATTACAACCCGCTGATCCGCGCCATACGCGGTCTGGACAAACCAGTCATTGCAGCTGTGAACGGTGTTGCGGCCGGGGCCGGGGCGAATATCGCGCTGGCGTGCGACATTGTGCTGGCGGCGCAATCGGCGCGGTTCATTCAGGCTTTCGCAAAACTGGGACTGGTGCCCGATGCGGGCGGAAGCTGGGCCCTGACGCACCTTCTGGGCGAGGCCCGCGCCAAGGCGCTGGCGCTGACCGCAGAGCCTGTCAGCGCCGCACAGGCGGCCGAATGGGGCCTGATCTGGAAAGCAATACCCGATGACAGCCTGATGGACGAGGCGCAGGCGCTGGCCCGGCGTCTGGCGCAGGGGCCAACTTTCGGCTTTGGCCTGACCAAACAGGCGATACAGGCCGCCAGCACCAACACGCTCGACGCGCAGCTTGATCTGGAGCAGGATTTTCAGCAGCGCGCGGGACGCTCGGCGGATTATGCCGAAGGGGTGACGGCCTTTCTGGAAAAACGACAGCCGAGGTTTCAGGGCCAATGACAGACAGCATGACCCCCCAAGATCTGGCCCGCGCCTGCGCCGATGCCATGTGGACTGACGACAGTGCCAGCCAGCGTCTTGGCATGGCGCTGGAGCATGTCGCGCCGGGCGAAGCGACGCTGGCCATGACTGTCACCGACCAGATGACCAACGGGTTCGGCATCTGCCATGGCGGCTATATTTTCACGCTGGCCGATTCGGCCTTCGCCTTTGCCTGCAACACCTACAATCAGCGCGTTGTCGCGCAGCACTGCTCGGTGTCCTATCTTCACCCGGTTGAGAAAGGCGCGCGGTTGCGGGCCGAAGCGCGCGAGATCATGCGTCGGGGGCGGTCGGGCATTTATGATGTGCGCGTGCGCACGGATGCAGGCGTCGTGGTGGCCGAGTTCCGGGGTCATTCGCGGGTCATTGCCGGCACGCATCTGGGGGAGGAGTGAGCAATGGAAGACCTGTCACCGAAGCCGGGGGATCTGGACCCGATTGAAACTGCATCCCGCGATGAGATTATGGCCCTGCAACTGGAGCGGCTGAAATGGTCCTTGCGCCATGCCTATGACGGGTCTGCCTTCTACCGGCAGAAATTCGACGCGCAGGGCGTGCATCCGGATGATCTGACATCGCTGGCGGATCTGGCGAAATTTCCCTTCACCGTGAAAACCGACCTGCGCGATACCTACCCGTTCGGCATGTTTGCCGTGCCGCGCGAGAAGCTGGTGCGGCTGCATGCCTCGTCCGGGACGACGGGCAAGCCGACCGTCGTGGGGTATACGCAGCGCGATATTGACACATGGGCCGATCTTGTGGCGCGGTCGATCCGGGCATCGGGCGGGCGTGCGGGGGATATCGTGCATGTGGCCTATGGATACGGGCTGTTCACGGGCGGGCTGGGGGCGCATTACGGGGCCGAGCGGCTGGGCTGCACGGTGGTTCCCGTGTCGGGCGGGATGACGGAACGTCAGGTGACGCTGATCACCGATTTCCGCCCGCGCGTGATCATGGTGACGCCGTCCTACATGCTCTCGATCCTCGATCAGTTCCGCCGCGCTGGCCTTGACCCGCGCGAGACATCGCTGGCCGTGGGCATTTTCGGGGCCGAGCCCTGGACCAATGCGATGCGGCTGGAGATCGAACAGGCTTTCGACATGCATGCCGTCGATATCTACGGGCTGTCCGAAGTGATGGGGCCGGGTGTCGCCAATGAATGCGTCGAGACGAAGGACGGGTTGCACCTGTGGGAAGATCATTTCTACCCCGAGATCATCGACCCGGAAACTGGCGCAGTTCTGCCCGATGGCGAGATGGGCGAGCTGGTCTTTACCACGCTGACCAAGGAAGGCCTGCCCATCATTCGCTACCGCACCCGCGATCTGACCCGCCTGCTGCCTGGCACGGCGCGCAGCATGCGCCGGATCGAGAAGATCACGGGTCGCAGTGATGACATGATCATCCTGCGCGGCGTGAATATCTTTCCCACTCAGGTCGAAGAGCAGATCCTGAAATGTGCAGGGCTGGCACCGCATTTCCAGATCGAGCTGACCCGCAGCGGGCGCATGGATGAACTGACCGTGCATTCCGAAGCCGTGCCGGCTGCGGCGGAAGACGCGGCGCGCGCGGCGTCGGCGCGTGAACTTGCGCATCATGTCAAAAGCACGCTGGGTGTGACAGCGCGGGTTGTGGTTCACTTGCCGGGGGGTGCGCCGCGGTCTGAAGGCAAGGCGCGGCGGGTTGTCGATAACCGGCCCGCAGGGCAGTAGCCATGGCCCGCTCGCGCGCGCAGGATTTCGAGGCCAAGCAGCGCAGTATTCTGCGCAGTGCGGCGGCCGTCTTCGCCGAAGCGGGGATGGACAAGGCCTCGATGTCGCTGATTGCTGCGCGCGCCGATGTGTCAAAGGCGTTGCTGTATCATTATTATCCCGGTCGGGATGCGTTGATCTTCGATATCCTGCACACCCATCTTTGCGCATTGGACGCGGCGCTTGCAAAGGCCGACATGCCCGAGGCGCCGCCGCGCGCGCGGTTGCGCGCGCTGATCCATGCGGTGCTGGAACAATATCGGGACGCGGATGATTGCCACAAGTTGCAGTTGAATGGC
>SKWJ01000492.1 GCA_007128995.1 Paracoccaceae bacterium | reverse complement strand
GCTCAACTACGCCGGCATCAAGCCCGACCTGCTACCCTATGTTTGTGATGCCGCTCCGGCCAAGCAGGGCAAATACCTGCCCGGCAGCCACATCCCGATCCGCCCGCCAGCAGCGCTGCGCGATGAGCCGCCGGATGAGGTGCTGATCCTGCCCTGGAATATTGCAGAGGAGGTAAAGGCGCAGTTGGCTGATCTAGCCGAGCAGGGCACTCGCTTCGTGAGCGCAGTCCCGTCACTCAACATCAGCTAGCAAGGTGAGGCCGACTTCAGCCGGCCTCATCAATCTCAACAAGAGGGGATATCCATGCAAGTCATCGAATTTGAAACCACGGCTCAGCACCAAGCGATCCAGCTCCCACGGGGAGTGCCGGATGGCGTGAATTTGCGCGTCCTCGTTTTGCTGGAAGAGCAGCCAGCGTTAGCAACAGTCGGCACCCACAAGGAACCCAATCGACCCGCCCCACAGCTAGCCGGATCAGTCAACATGACGGATGATCTCATCGAACCTGCTGTTCCGGAGAGCGATTGGAACGCGCTGCAATGATGATTCTTGACACCCACATCTGGGTCCGATGGGTCGATCCCGAGGTCAACCCACTCCCATCCCGAATCCTGACGCACATTGCGGGCGCCGATCAGCTTGCCGTGAGCGCCATCACCTGCTGGGAGGTCGCCTGGCTTGAACGACGGGGTCGCCTGCAACTGCAACCCAATCTCAACGATTGGCTGGAACTCGCGTTGGCCGGCTCCGGCGTTGATTGTTTGCCGGTGAGCCGCGCCGTGGCTGTTCGTGCGGCTCAATTGCCTGAACATCATCGCGACCCGGCGGATCGCCTGATTCTCGCGACCGCCATTGAACAACAGGCGACATTGGTGAGTCTGGATGCCGCCTTCGATGCCTACAAAGAACACATCAGGATGCTGCTCCAATAAGCAAGATGACCCCCCGCATCCCGCGCACCTTGCCCTCCATCACCGAGCTGGTGGTCCGCTACGCCGCCGCCAACGGCTGGGGTGAGCGCTGCTGTGCATCCTATGGCCACTGGATCGCGACTGTCTGCTGAGCGTGCCCGCGATGATCCTGCTAACAGGTGCTACTGGTTTTGTCGGCCGCCAAGTGGTCCGATCCCTGGCGCTGCAAGAAACGCCGCTGAGGCTCGTGCTACGCACAGGCTCGCAGCGCCCAACCGATCTCCGAGAAACAGATGAGGTGATCGAAACGCCAGACCTGTTTCACGCCGACCAAGCCTGGTGGACTGATGCGCTTACGGGCATCGACACAGTCATTCACTTGGCCTGGTACGCCGAGCCCGGACACTATCTGACATCACCGAAAAACCTCGACTGCCTACACGGCACCCTCGAGATGGCAAAGGCCTGCATCGAAACCGGCGTGCATCGCGTTGTCGGCATCGGCACCTGCGCCGAGTACGATCTGAGCCAAGGCATGCTCCGCCCTGACTCACCACTCGACCCGCAAACCCTCTACGCCGCCTGCAAGGCATCGGCCTTCCACATCCTCGGCCAACTGCTGCCATCAGCAGGCATCGAGTTCGCCTGGTGTCGGCTCTTCTACCTCTAAGGCGAAGGCGAGGATTCGCGCCGACTGGTGCCTTACCTGCACCAACAACTCAGCCAAGGCGAGCCCGTCGCACTGACCAGCGGTCGGCAGATTCGCGACTTCCTCAATGTACAGCAGGCCGGTGCCATGATCGCCGATGTTGCCCTCAGCGACCGCCAAGGCCCGGTCAACATCTGCTCCGGTGTGCCGATCACGGTGCGCCAACTCGCGGAACAGATCGCGGACCAATACGGTCGGCGCGATCTGCTCAAGTTCGGCGCGCGGCCAGACAACCTGTTCGACCCGCCCTGTGTGGTGGGTGTTGCTGACCCAGCGATCAAAGCATGACGCAAGAAACCCTCAAGACGCTTTACGAGGCCAAAGACTTCCCGGTCTTTCAGAATCGGATGTATCCGAGCCCGGAAGCGGCGCGTAACTGCCCCAAAGGCGACATCCGACTCGTTGAGGATCAGCTAACCGGGCTGATTTACAACGCCGCTTTTCGCTCCGAGCTGGTCGAGTACGACATTCACTACCAAAACGAGCAAGCCGTCAGCCCGTTGTTCCGCCAGCATCTTGAGCAAGTCGCGACCATTGTCGAGGGCACATTAGGCCGCGAGCAGCTGATCGAAGTAGGCTGCGGTAAAGCCTATTTCTTGCAGCTTCTCGTTGACAAAGGCTTCGACATCACCGGCTTCGATCCGACCTATGAAGGCGATAGCCCGCGCGTCCGCAAGGACTACTTCCGCGAAGGTGCAGGGCTTCGCGCCAAGGGTCTGATCTTGCGCCACGTCTTGGAGCATATCGCAGACCCTGTTGGCTTTTTAGGGCTGTTGAAAGCAGCCAATGGCGGACAGGGAAAGATATACATTGAGGTGCCTTGCTTCGATTGGATCTGCAAACACCGAGCCTGGTTCGACATCTTCTATGAGCATGCAAACTATTTTCGCCTGAGCGATTTCAAGCGCATGTTCCGTCACATCGAGCGCTGTGGCTCATTCTTCGGTGATCAGTACCTCTATGTCGTCGCTGATCTTGCATCACTGCAGACGCCAACCTATGACCCATCAGATGCCGTTGACTTTCCTGCTGACTTTCTGAGCAGACTCATCCTAGCAGAGCAGAGCAGAGCAGAGCAGAGCAGAGCAGAGCAGAGCAGAGCACCAGTATGCGTCTGGGGCGGAGCATCCAAAGGAGTCATCTTTGCATTGCTCCGAGAAAGAGCCGGCTATCCCGTATCGACGGTCATCGACGTCAACCCTGCGAAACAAGGTCAATACCTTGCTGGGACGGGCCTTAAGGTGCTCGCCCCCACGGTTGCGATGCAGATGCTGCCACCCGGTTCGACCATCTTTGTAATGAATTCAAACTATCTTGACGAAATCAAGACGATGTCAAACAACGCTTATCAGTATATCGGGGTAGACCAGTGACTGAATTTGAACAGGAAGTTGTCGAGCGCCTAGCGGCAATCGGTGAAAACGCAGCACTCCAAGAAGCCGCGCAACACTTTACCCGCGAATCCACCCTGCCGAAGTATTCCTACAACTTCTTCTGGCAAGGCCGCCCGATCATCCAATACCCGCAAGACATGGTCGCGATGCAGGAGCTGATCTGGCAGATCAAGCCAGACCTGATCATCGAAACCGGCATCGCCCACGGCGGCTCGCTCATCTTCAGCGCCTCCATGCTCACCCTGCTGGACGACTGCGACGCCGTCGAACAAGGCAAGACGCTCGACCCCAAGCGCCCCGATCGGCAAGTCATCGGCATCGACATCGATATCCGCGCCCACAACCGCGCCGCCATCGAAGCCCACCCGATGGCCAACCGCATCCAG
>SKWJ01000364.1 GCA_007128995.1 Paracoccaceae bacterium | reverse complement strand
TCTCGGCCCACAAAACACTTGCTCTGCCGGTCTTTTCAGGCGATCTACACGTCAGATGGCAGGCCACTTCGGGAATTTCCGACTAAATGTTTTCATCATGACATCCACTATGGCCGACGACGCGGCTTTCGACGTCGCTTGGGATCTGGTTGCAAAATATACAATGACAAGCCGCGCGCGCGGGAGTGCGCTCTGGACAGCCGTTTTGACACTGGTTGATAACGAAACCCTCGGCTGTTCCGTGGAGTCCGGTGTCTGGAAAGGGGGGTCGGCGATGCTCATGATGCTGGCACTCAAACATCGGTCCGCGCATCGACAGATCATTCTTTTCGACACCTTTGCCGGGATGACCGAACCGGGTTCCGAAGATTTCGACATACAGGGCCATCACGCAGCAGAGTTGATGGCAGGCAAGAGCGGTCACGAAGTCGCCGAACTGGTCAAGGCTGAAGCAAATCTGGAGGAGGTGAGGCGGGCGGTCGCGAGCACGGGGTATGACATGCGTTTTGTGCGTTTTGTTGTGGGGGACGTCCGTGAAACGCTGGCCCATACCCAAACCCTTGACATCGCGCTTCTGAGGCTCGACACTGACTTTTACGATAGCACCTTAACCGAGCTGGACGTCCTCTACCCTCGTCTTGCGTCAGGGGGCGTATTGATCGTCGATGATTACGGTCACTGTCAAGGAGCCCGCAAGGCGTTCGAGGAGTATTTTGCCCGTCCGGAGCTTCCCTATGCGCGCCCGATGGTTTGGGTGATCGACTACACTGGACGCGGCGCAATCAAGCTGGAACCTGCAGCGCGGATCGAAATAGAACGCTACGATTACATGCCGCCAGAGATGGTTGTGCCGGACCTCATGTCACTATTTCCGCATGCCGTGGCGGGCAACCCCTGGGCCGTCAACTGGGAATACCTGCGTTGCTCTGCCCCCCATATCTGGCGCTTTGACAAACGTCACGAAGGGTATGTCACTGGCAATGCCTCGGTCGAAGAAGCCGCCTGTCTTTACAATTTTGCGTCACAATTCAAGGGCAAGCGCGGCTTGGAGATTGGCACCTATTATGGCTGGACGGCAGCACATCTTTTGGCTGCAGGATTGCGGTTGGATTGCATTGACCCAGCCTTTGGCATCCCATCCGTCGACTGGGATGTGCGCGCAGCGCTCGACCGATTGCCTGCGTCGCAGGGCTACCGGCTGTGGCCCCAACCATCGCCCGAATGTGTGGCCAGCGTGCGCGCCACTGAACCAGCGCCGTGGTCTTTTGCCTTCATTGACGGCAATCATGACGGACAGGCACCGGCTGATGATGCACGTGCAGTATTGCCCCATCTGGCACCAGATGCGATGGTGGTGTTTCATGATATGTTGTCACCCCATGTGGCAGCGGGCCTGGATGTTTTCCGCAAGGCCGGTTTCCGGACCGCGCTCGTGAATACAATGCAGGTGCTTGGGGTGGCCTGGCGCGGAAATGTGGAACCTCCGGTGCATAGACCTGACCCTAATGTGCCAGGCATCTTTGCAGAACATCTTCAGAAATATCCCCTAGTTGCAACAAGCTGAGACCGAAACCTGGTGAAAATCAAAAGCAAGAAATTATCGAAAGTTGTTTCCTTTCTCACTGGGCGCCAGTTGTCAGCGACGCGGGCGCTTCCGGCTGTGCCTTCCCGAGTGAATGCAGCACTTTCCCCAGAGCTATCGGCAGCGCCTGTTGAGGCGCCAAAAATATGGGAAAATTTGATCACGCTCAACTCTGATGTCGAACCAGATTTTTCCTTGCTTCGGCCGGCCAGCGCTTATCACGATCAGGACGCACGCCTGAAGGAATGGACCGATCTCGACTACAAAGACGCCCTGGCCCGCGATAGTTATCCACTGCCAGAGACAAAGGATCGAGAAGGTTATTATGGGGCTGATCACTTCAGTTATTGGGCCAGTGGACTCACGGATGCACGCCTGTTGCTTGATGCTGTGCGTGACCACGGCACTGGTGAAATCTCTGCATGCCTGGATCTGGGTTGTGCCTCGGGCCGGGTGCTCCGTCACATAGCGCTTTCCGAGCCCGGTTGCCGTGCCATCGGATGTGATATCAACCGGCTGCACGTGGAATGGTGCAATGCGCATCTTCCAGATAATTGCAGTGCCTTCCAGAACCATTCGGTTCCCTCACTACCACTTGAGGACAACTCACTCGACGCTGTAACTGCATACAGCGTTTTCACGCATATCGAGGCGCTGGAAACCGCGTGGTTGACTGAAATCCGCCGTGTCCTGAAACCGGGAGGGTTAGCCTGGGTCACTGTCCATACGGAGCATACTCTTGCGGACATGAAACCGGATTGGCCGCTTTGGCGCCCCGTCATGGACCACCCGGATGCATCCGGCCTTCTGGATTCAAACCGCAACTTTTCAGGGGATCGCCTTGTCCTTCGTTGGCTAGCAGAGCGTTCGTATTCTTCCAACGTGTTCTATAAGTCGGATTATCTGACCTCGCGTTGGGGGCGGATTCTCGAAGTCATCGAATTGCGACGCCGACATCCCAGCTTTCAGGATGTAATGCTGATGCGCAAGCCGGGCGGACCGCGATAAAGAACCGCCCTTGCGGAGATATTTTGAAGCCAACAATGTAGCGAGAGAACAGTGATGCGTGTGGTTGTTTTGGGAGGTTGTGGCTTCATCGGCTCCCATGTGGTGGATGCGCTTTGCGAAGCTGGACATCAGGTGACTGTTTTCGATCGAACGATGGAGCGTTACCGCAAACCTTTGCCTAATGTTGATTATGTGATGGGTGATTTTACCGACAAGGCAGCGCTTGGCGATGTCTTGAACACGAAAGATATAGTGTTTCACCTTGTCAGCACCACACTGCCCGGAACTGCGAACCTTGACCCAAAAGCCGATGTCGAAAGCAATCTGATTGGAACTCTCAATCTGATAGAAGCGATGAATTTGCAGGGGATCAAGCGTCTGGTATACTTGTCCTCGGGTGGAACAGTTTATGGCGCAGCACCGGCCCACCCCATTGCGGAACATTACCCGCGCAATCCCATCAACTCTTATGGGATCGTGAAAGTCGCAATAGAGCAATACCTTCAGATGTACAGCATAACGCACGATCTTCAATCGACAGTGATCCGCGCTGCAAATCCGTTCGGCCCGCGCCAGGGCCATACAGGCATTCAAGGCGTCATTTCGACATTCATACGTAGAATTCTTAGGTCACAGCCGATCGAGATTTTTGGGGATGGGTCTGTAGTGCGCGATTACCTGTATGTCCGAGATCTGGCCGCGTTGTGTGTGGCAGTCGCCGAAAACAACACATTTGATATCATCAACGCAGGTTCCGGACAGGGGCGGTCACTTCTGGAGGTAATTGACGCGCTTTCGCAAGTTAGCGGTCGCGAGGTTGA
>SKWJ01000232.1 GCA_007128995.1 Paracoccaceae bacterium | reverse complement strand
GTTACCATCGGGATCGACATTTCGAAAACCCATTTTGACGCCTTTCGGCTGGAAGATGAGGTATCGCGACAGTTTGAAAACACGCCCCGGGGCATCCGCGCCTTGATCCGCTGGCTCGGCCAGGCGCCGGTCGCTCGGGTCGTGCTTGAGCCGACGGGGCCCTATCATCGGGCCTTCGAGATGGCGCTTTCGGGCAAGTTTCCGTTGGTTAAGGTCAACCCGCTGCAAGCACGTCGCTTTGCCGAAGCTTGCGGGACGCGGGCCAAGACAGATGCTGTCGATGCACGCATCCTGGCACGGATGGGGTCGCCCTGAAGCTGGAACCAGATGCGCCAATCTCGGAGAACCGGCTTGTTCTCAGAGACTTGCAGGCGGCGCGCACGGTGCTGGTCAAAGAGCGTACCCGCTTGCGCAACCGTGGCCATGTGCAGGTCAACCCGGTCTTGAAACGCCAGATCAAGGCACGGCTGACCCTCGTGGAACGTCAGCTCGCCGAGCTTGATGCCGAAATCGCGCGCCATCTCGCAAGCGACGCGGCGCTTGAGCGCAAACGCAACATCCTGTGCTCAATCCCCGGCGTCGGCCCCATCGCAGCAGCCCTGATTCTGACCTTCCTGCCAGAAATCGGCGCGCTTGACCGAAAACAAACCGCAAGTCTCGCCGGTCTTGCGCCCCACACACGCGAGTCGGGCCAGTGGAAAGGCAAGTCCTTCATCAGCGGCGGACGAAAACCGCTGCGCAACGCGCTCTACATGCCCGCGCTTGTCGCCGCCCGTTATAACCCGGATCTGCGACAGAGATACCAGACCATGATCCAAGCCGGAAAGCCCCCGAAAGTCGCTCTGACAGCGCTCATGCGAAAGATGATCGAACTGGCCAACGCACTCGTCCAGCAAGATCGCAAATGGACACCGAAAACAGCTTGATCGAGACGGATACTCTAGGTCAGATGCCGTAGTCTTCTTCATGGTGTTGCTTCCCTCTCGGTTTGAGCGCCCCGAGTCCATTGCTTAGGGGAAACAACGCCACCCTTCATCCCAATTTCAAGATCAGCCGGGACATCCTCCCTTTGTGCATGGTCAGCCAAAAAGCGCATCGAGCATGGACTTGAATTCGAGGCAGACCTGTTCGTCGGAACTGCGTTCGGCGGTCTGTCGCATAATCTCGAGGGCCATTCGCCATTCTGGCCCTCCGAAGGCACCGGCAACGCGAACCCAGGCGAGTTCGAGATCAGCATCCGTAAGGCTGTTTGCATAGAACGGATAGTCGTCGCCGAGATAATGCACCGCGTTGGGATCGTCTCGGGTTGTGATGACCGGCGAGCCGCAGCGGGCGGCGACGAAGCCCTTCAGGAACGGTTTCCAGCCGCCTATCGTTCTGATATGATGCCCAGAGTCGAACCGTACGATCCAATGACAGTTGTATCGCCCCAGCTGATCGATCCATTCCTTTCTAGAGTTCGTCACCTTCATCAAATCAACGACCTCGGACAGTGCTTCGGGGAGATGAGTGTTTTCGAGAGCCCCGAAATAGCCGGTGCGCAACCTGTCCTGGGGTGGTCGGATATCGGGAATGTCGGTGTTGACATGGTGTGTTACGTAGAACGTAGGCCGCTCTGGCATGGTGCGGCTGAGGTCGATCACCTGACGAAAGCAGAACGCCATGTTCGCGGTTAATTCCTGCGCCTTCTGAGGCTCCACTGTTCGATCAATCCAGTCCCCGATCAGCGCGATGTTACGCCTCCGCAGATCCGCGAGATCCTCCGGACTGGCTCCTTGCAGCAGAGTAGAATTTGCGATCACGACCCGACCATGAAGTGAGGCGCTATCGTCAGTAAGGGCTACATCGTAGTTTTCAGGAAAGCGTGAGTGGATCAAACGGCTTAGCTGATCTGATCGAAGATGTGCCAGGCTCGAGTCTAACTTACCCTTTTGATAAAGAAAAGTTATCGGCAGCTTTCCGGTTCGGGGTTTGGTGCACACCGGCTGCCTGAGCCTCGGCATGGGGGCCGTGAAGGCGGTATCGCGAGCGTCGCCCCTGGCGGCTGTCAGGGCTTCTGGCAGGATGGCTGGCCGCAGGGCGGGGGCGTGGAATCCCTGCGAAAGCCTATAAAAGGCAATGTCATCAACCGCTCCGCCCTGGGGTGGACGCAGCGCCAGCCAGGCCGCTCCCAGCTCCGCCACCTCCGCCGCGCCATGGCGGCGCCAGATTACACCGGTGTCGCAGCCCCCCCGGCCTCGGGGTAGATTTTTTGCGGTGCAAGCCTGGGCCTCGGCCAGCACCGCCTCCAGCACTGGGCCTCTTGCACCCTCGATTGCGGCGCGCTCGGCGAGCGTGTGCCAGTCGGGTGCCGCAGCATGGCGTGCCATTACCAGATCATGATCGTCCAGCCAGCGGCCGAAAAAGGTGTGCAGGTTGCCGACCACCTCGCGGTCGGGGTCAAGCCAGAGAGAGAATTCTGCTTCAGGCGCAACCGAGGCGAGCGCCGTCTGCGGTGTTGCCTTGAGCTCGCCGAAAGACAGCGTCGTAGAATGCATTTCCCAGCCGTGGACCGGTTTCGGTGTGTCGGTGAAGCACAGACAGCGTACGCCTTCCGGCAGGCCGAACAATGGCGCGGGTGCGCCGGCCTCTCCAAATCGCGCAGTATAGATGACGATGCGTCGGCCGGTTTCGGCCGGCAGACGCGTTGGCCGAGGCGTTCTGGGCACCGCGAGTCGGCATGACGGGCCCGGGTGCGGCGGCAACAGTGCGGCGACCCGAGTGCGGGTGCGGGAAGCCTCCTTCAGATCGGCAGGTGGCGGCATCTCGACACAGGCGCGCAATAACGGGCCGGCCGTCTCCCAGCCGCGCAGCCGAGCCACCACAAGCGCTTCCATCCATGCAAGTTCGCGATGCCCAGGCGCCAATCGCCGCAGAACCCGGATCCAGCCTGCAATCCGGTCTGGCCTGGAAACCAATTCCCGTGCAAGCCAATGCCAGACTGCCGAACGAAAAGATGATAAGCGCGCCTTTATGCGAATGATCAGTCGCGTGACCCTTGACCGCAAACCAAGATGTCGCCGTATGCGGGTCAGCAGTGTTGGCGAAGTGTGCGGGGCAGACATGTTCATGGGCAGCACCATATTGCAGAAGGACTGAGTATCTCGCTCGAACAGGACGCCGACAATGATGCGGACCGCCGCTCCAACTTACGGCAGGAGAACTGATTGTTCCGCGACAAGCCTGCAGACTAGGCTTTCCTGCGTGAGGTTGACATAGTCAAGGAAAAGCAAGCAATCCTCGGCCACGAGCCGAAGCAGACGCGTGCCCTCGGCGATCCCATTGGCAGAAGTTGCCGTCTCATGGTTCTCGCACAGCCTATACATGCAGAAACCACCGGTCCCGTCGAGAATATCTCCGGTGGCAAAGTCTGTCTT
>SKWJ01000273.1 GCA_007128995.1 Paracoccaceae bacterium | reverse complement strand
CACCAGTCTTTAAGGGTGATTCGCTTAAGGATCGGTAACCACAGTCCAGAGAGCAGATGAAAGACGAGGCGTGCATGGAGATTTTCGATGAATTGCGGGCACAGGTGGCGCTGTTGCGCCCGGTCAGGATATTCGGGCGGATCAGTCGGATCGAAGGACAGCTTGTCGCGATTGCCGGACTGGCCGAGGAGGCGCGGATCGGCGACTGGCTGGAGATCGAGACAGGCAGCGGTACCATCGTCGGGGCAGAGGTTCTGCGCCTGACCCGTGACGAGGCACTGGCTTTGCCAGATGGGCCGCGCGACGGGCTTGCGATCGGTGACCGGGTGGAACATATGGCCGCGCGTGGGCTTGAGCCCGACAATAGCTGGCTGGGCCGCGTGGTCGACCCCTATGGCCGACCGATCGATGGTGCCCCTCTGCTGCCCGGTCCGCGGCTGCGCCCCTTGCATACCCCCCCTCCAGAGCCCTCGCGCCGTGGCCGTCTGGGGGATCGGCTTGAGACGGGCATGGCAGTTTTCAACACGCTGCTGCCGATCGTACGCGGGCAGCGCATCGGCCTGTTCGCGGGCTCTGGTGTGGGCAAGACTTTGCTTCTGGGCAATTTGGCCCGCCAGATGCAGGCAGATGTCGTGGTGTTGGCAATGATCGGCGAGCGCGGGCGCGAGTTGCGGGATTTCGTAGAAGATGTGCTGGGAAAGGAAGGGCTTGAACGGGCTGTCATCATCACCGCAACATCGGATCAGCCCCCCCTGACCCGGCGCCGATGCGCTCTGGCCGCAATGTGTGTCGCAGAGCATTTCCGTGATCAGGGCCTGCATGTTCTGCTGCTGGCCGACAGCATTACCCGCATGGCCGAGGCGCATCGCGAAGTGGCCCTTGCGGCAGGCGAGCCGGCTTCATTGCGTGGCTACCCGCCCTCTACGGCGCATCAGATCATGTCACTGGCAGAGCGCGCCGGCCCAGGGCGCGACGGCGTTGGAGCAATCACGGCCGTGCTGACTGTCCTTGTTGCTGGCTCTGACATGGAAGAACCTGTCGCCGACATTCTGCGCGGTGTTCTTGACGGGCATGTGGTGCTGGATCGCGCCATCGCCGAGCGTGGGCGCTTTCCTGCGATAGATGTGCTGCGCTCGGTCAGCAGATCGCTGCCAAACTGCGCCAAACCAGAAGAGAATGCACGCATTGCAGAAGCGCGACGGCTTCTGGGCGCTTATGATCGCGCGGAGATAATGGTACAGGCCGGATTGTACGAAAAGGGCTCGGACCCGTTGGTCGACAGGGCAATCCTCGCGTTCCCGGCGCTTGACGCATTCATCGCCGAGGCCGCTCCGTCGGGGATAGCGGGCGCGTTCCTCAGGCTTGCACAATGCCTTGAGACACCCCACGCACCCTCAGCAGCGCGCAAGGACAAGAGGCGCGCTTGAAAACCGGTTTCCCATGGCCACTGTTTTGGACTAAACGAAGGCAATTCCGAAGCATCCGGGGACAGACATGGCGCGCATACTGATTACTTCGGCTTTGCCGTATATCAATGGGATCAAGCATCTGGGCAATCTGGTCGGCAGCCAGTTGCCCGCCGACCTTTATGCGCGCTACATGCGCGCGCGCGGCCATGAGGTGATGTTCATCTGCGCGACAGATGAACACGGCACTCCGGCAGAACTAGCTGCAGCCAAGGCTGGCAAGGCGGTTGAGGCCTATTGTACCGAGATGCATGCTGTCCAGACCGAGCTTGCCAAGGGGTTTGCCTTGTCCTTTGATCATTACGGTCGATCCTCGAGCGCGCGCAACTACGCCCTGACACAGCATCTCGCAGCGCGGCTTGGCGCGGCCGGGCTGATCGAGGAGGTGTCCGAAAAACAGGTCTATTCAAACGCAGATGGCCGGTTCCTGCCCGATCGCTATATTGAAGGGACGTGCCCCAATTGCGGCTATGAGCGCGCGCGGGGTGACCAGTGTGAAAACTGCACCAAACAGCTGGACCCGACGGATCTGATCAATCCCCGCTCGGCCATCAGCGGCAGCACGGATCTGGAAGTGCGCGACACCAAGCATCTTTTTCTGCGCCAGTCGAAGCTGCGCGACACCTTGGATCAATGGATCGACCGACAGCAGGGATGGCCAGTCCTGACAACCTCGATTGCCAAGAAATGGCTGCATGATGGCGACGGGTTGCAAGATCGCGGCATCACCCGCGATCTGGACTGGGGCGTGCCAGTGCAGTTTGATGGTGCACCATGGCGCGGGATGGACGGCAAGGTGTTCTATGTCTGGTTCGATGCACCCATCGAATATATCGCCGCGACTGCCGAATGGGCGGATGCGAACGGACTGGATGATGCGGCGTGGCGGCGCTGGTGGCGGACCGATGAAGGTGCGGATGACGTGCGCTATGTGCAGTTCATGGGCAAAGATAACGTGCCCTTCCACACGCTCAGCTTTCCCGCGACGCTGATAGGCTCGGGCGAACCGTGGAAGCTGGTCGACTACATCAAATCCTTCAATTACCTCAATTATGACGGTGGGCAGTTTTCAACATCACAGGGCCGTGGCGTGTTCATGGATCAGGCGCTCGGATTGCTTCCGGCCGATTACTGGCGTTGGTGGCTTTTGTCACATGCGCCAGAGAACAATGACTCCGAGTTCACATGGGAGAATTTTCAGGCCTCCGTGAACAAGGATCTGGCAGATGTCCTTGGCAATCTTGTCAGCCGTGTGACCAAGTTCTGTCGCGCGAAATTTGGGGAAGTGGTGCCGGAAGGCGGCAGCTACGGGGTGCGCGAAGACCAACTTATCCAGGCGCTTGGTGCGCGGCTGCGTGCCTATGAACAGCATATGGAAGCCATGGAGGTGCGCAAATCTGCTGCCGAGTTGCGCGCGCTATGGGTGCTGGGGAACGAATATCTGCAAGAAGCCGCGCCCTGGTCCGTCTACAAGACCGATCCGGACATGGCTGCGGCGCAAATTCGCCTGAGCCTGAACCTGATCCGTTTTTACGCCATCGTATCTCAACCCTTCATTCCTCAGGCAACGTCCAAGATCATGGCATCGCTGGGCTGCACGGACTGGACATGGCCCTCGGAACTCACCTCCGCGCTTGACAGGCTGGAAACCGGTCACAGTTTCGAGGTGCCTGATGTGCTCTTCGCGAAGATGACTGACGATCAGCGACAGGAATGGGCGGCGCAGTTCGCAGGTGAGCGTCGAGACGCATAAGCGCGATCTGTACCTGCCGCTGCGTCTAGACGGATGCCGGGAACGCTTGGCCCGGCCCCGGTCGGACAGCCAGCGCCGGGCTTGCGGTCTGCACCTGCCGGGTCTGTCAGTCCACGAAGGCCTTTTCGACCACATATTCGGCCGGATTGGAATTCGCGCCCTCGCGCAGCCCTGCCGCCTCGAGGATCTCTTTCACATCGCGGTTG
>SKWJ01000486.1 GCA_007128995.1 Paracoccaceae bacterium | reverse complement strand
CAGAGCGCAAGCGACAGCAACAGCGCGATTGCAGGGGCGGGCGTGGCCCCTGCGGCTTGATCCCGCGCCAGACCCGAAACAGACAGCCGCCTGCTTTGGCCTCAAAGCCGTCCATGGGTATCTTTCCTCTGGTGGCGGTCACCAGGCGGGCTTAAGGAAGCATTAACCTCGATCTGGCAGGCTTGGCGCCATGAGTGAGGACCGCCAGTATTTCGAAGAAGCCCGTTTACCCTTGTTCGCGGATGCAACAGGGGCATTCGCCAGCATGACTGCACAAAAGACCCCCTCCTATCTGAAGGATCACCGCCAAAGGCTGCGCGCCCGCTTCCTTTCCGGGGGCGCAGCGGCCATGCCGGATTACGAATTGCTGGAACTGGTTCTGTTCCGCGCCATTCCCCGGCAGGATGTGAAACCCCTTGCCCATCGGCTTCTGGCCGAATTGGGGGATTTCAACCGTGTGGTATCGGCCTCCCCTGCCCGTCTGCGCGCGGTCGAGGGGGTGGGCGATGCCGTGATCACCGAATTGAAACTGATCGAGGCCTGCGCGCAACGCATGGCGCGCGCGCGGGTCATCAACCGGCCCGTCCTGTCCGGCTGGACTGCGGTTCTGGATTATTGCCACACCACCATGTCACATCGCGAAACCGAGCAGTTTCGTATCCTCTTCCTTGACCGCAAGAATGTCCTGATCGCGGATGAGGCGCAGGGCGAAGGCACAGTCGATCATGTGCCCGTCTATCCGCGCGAAATCATGCGGCGCGCGCTGGAACTGAACGCATCCGCGCTGTTGCTGGTGCATAATCATCCCTCAGGCGACCCGACACCGTCGGAAGCGGATATTGCAATGACACAACAGATCCGGATTGCGGCAGATGCCCTCTCGATCACATTGCACGACCATATCGTGATCGGTAAATCCTGTGAAATAAGCTTTCGGGCGGAAGGGCTGCTTTAGCCTGACACGTAACCGGCCAGCACAGGCGCAGGAGCACGCCCGCAAGGGGGCGCGCTGGGGACCGGCTTTCAGGACGCGGATACGCTACAGAACCCGCCCATGGCAATGCTTGAACTTCTTCCCCGACCCGCAGGGACAGGGATCATTGCGGCCAGGATTGCCCCAGGTCGCCGGATCGGTTTCATCAAACCCGTCGATCAGCGGCACAGGTGGTGTGCCGTCATTCTCTTGCGCAACCCTCACGCTTTGCTGTTGCAGTGCAATCTGCTGCAGCATCGCCTTTTGTTCTTCCTCGCTCAGCGGGCGAATGCGCGACAGGTAGCGCGACACATCTTCGCGCAGCGAATTCAGCATCTTCTCGAACAGCACAAACCCGTCAGTCTTGTATTCGTTCAGCGGGTCTTTTTGCGCATATCCACGGAAGCGGACAGCCGATCGCAGATAATCGAGGTTCAGCAGATGTTCGCGCCATTTGCGATCAATCGTTTCCAGCAAGACCTGCTTTTCCAGATTGCGCAGCGTCTCTTCTCCGAACTGGCCCTGCTTCTCGACCATGAGCGCGTCCGACCGCTCGACCAGCCTTTCACGCACAACGTCCTGATCGACGCCGTCTTCCTCGCCCCATTCCTCGGCGGGAATGTCAAAGCCCAGCGTCTCGCGCACCTCTTTGCGCAACCCTTCCATGTCCCATTGTTCCGAATAGGATTTCGGCGGCATGTGGGTATCAATCAGGTCGTCGATCACCTGATGGCGCATGTCATCAACAATTTCGGACAGATCATCGGCTTCCATGATCTCGAGGCGCTGGTCAAAGATCACACGGCGCTGATCGTTCATGACATTGTCGTATTTCAAAAGCTCCTTGCGGATGTCGAAATTGCGCGCCTCGACCTTGCCCTGAGCCTTTTCAAGCGATTTGTTCACCCATGGATGGACAATGGCTTCGCCCTCTTTCATCCCAAGTGTCGACAAAACCTTTTCAAGGCGTTCAGATCCGAAAATGCGCATCAGATCATCTTCGAGGCTGAGGAAGAAGACCGAGCGCCCCGGATCCCCTTGGCGCCCCGAACGACCGCGAAGCTGATTGTCGATCCGCCGGCTCTCATGGCGTTCCGTGGCGAGAACGAACAAGCCGCCAGCGGCGATCACCTGCTTCTTTTCTTCAGCCACTTCCGCTTCTATCCGCGCGCGAACTTCGGCTGGATCTGCTTCGGGGCTTTCGGCCAGCGCCTGCATGACCCGCATTTCCACATTGCCACCCAACTGAATGTCGGTTCCGCGTCCGGCCATGTTGGTGGCAATCGTGACAGCCCCCAGACGCCCCGCATCCCCCACGATCTGGGCTTCCTGCGCATGCTGGCGCGCGTTCAGCACGTTATGGGGAATGTCGGCGCTTTTCAGCAGGGCCGACAGTTCTTCCGATTTCTCGATAGAGGTCGTTCCCACAAGAATCGGCTGGCCTTTGGCATGGGCTGTGCGGATCTCTTCCAGCACGCCCTCCAGCTTTTCGCGGGCGGTGCGATAGACCTGATCATGTTCATCTTCGCGCGCGATCGGCAGGTTGGTCGGAATCTCGACCACGCCCAGACTGTAGATTTCCTGAAATTCGTCAGCTTCGGTCGAAGCTGTCCCGGTCATCCCGCCCAGTTTCTTGTAAAGCCGGAAATAGTTCTGGAACGTAACCGACGCATAGGTCACATTCTCGGGCTGGATCGCACAGTTCTCTTTTGCTTCGATCGCTTGATGCAGGCCCTCGGACAGCCGCCGCCCTGCCATCATCCGGCCCGTGAATTCATCAATCAGGACCACCTGACCATCGCGGACAATGTAGTTCTGATCCTTGTGAAACAGTTTGTGCGCGCGCAAACCCTGATTGACATGATGCACCAGAGAGGTGGATTCGGGATCGTAAAGCGACTGCCCGTCTTCCAGCAACCCGGCCTCAAGCAGTTTGGTTTCGATAAACTCGTTGCCTTCATCCGACAGGGTCGCGTTGCGAATCTTCTCGTCGACTGTGTAGTGCTCCGGTTCCAGTGACGGGATCAGCGTGTTGACCTTGACATAGAGGTCCGACTTGTCCTCTGCCGGGCCCGAAATGATGAGCGGTGTGCGGGCCTCGTCAATCAGAATCGAGTCCACCTCGTCGACGATCGCGAAATTATGGCCGCGCTGGTTCATCTCTTCACGCCGCAACCGCATATTGTCGCGCAGATAATCGAAGCCCAGTTCGTTATTGGTGGCATAGGTCACATCAGCGGCATAGGCCTGTTTCTTCTCGGGTTCGGGCTGCTGTGAATAGACCACGCCACAGCGCATGCCCAACTTCTCATAGACCTTTCCCATCCACTCAGAGTCGCGCCGGGCAAGATAATCATTCACGGTCACGATATGGACACCATCGCCGGTCAGCGCGTTCAGATAGGCCGGGAATGTCGCGACAAGGGTCTTGCCCTCGCCGGTTTTCATTTCGGCAATATTGCCACGATGCAGGAATATTCCGCCGATAAGCTGTACGTCAAAGGCGCGCAACCCCAGCGCCCGACGCGCCCCCTCGCGGCAATTTGCAAAGGCTTCGGGCAGCACCTCTTCGAGAGTTGCACCCTCTGCGACCCGCGCCTTCAGCTCGGCGGTCTTGGCCATCAGAGCCTCGTCGGACATGACCTTGAAATCTGCCTCCAGCGCGTTGATCTGCGCGACCAGCGGACGAACGGATTTGACCTTGCGGTCATTTGCCGTTCCAAAAACCTTCTTCGTGATCGCCCCAAGACCCAGCATGCAATTTCAGCCTCTCATACATCGCGCGGCTGATATTCGTGCCGCTAACCAATTCGTCATGACCTGCGGCCAGTGCCGGGGTTGCCCGTGCGCGCTGGCTTCCATAGAAGGGCAGATGAACCGCAAGGGCCCCCAAAGACAGGCCAAACCTGTCAGCGATGTAATGGGCGGCCCCAAAAGTGTCAACGACGCGCGCCCGTCGCGTCCTGCCAGGAGAAGAAATATGCCCCGTTTTTCACGTTTCGGTGTCGCGCTGGTGGCCTCACTGGCCCTGTCCACGCCTGCGCTTGCGCAAACCGACGCCTCGCGCGACACGGTTCTGGCCACTGTAAACGGTACCGAAATCACGCTTGGCCATCTGCTGGCCGCACGTGACAGCCTGCCGGAACAGTTCCGCGCCATGCCACCCGAAGCCCTGTTCGAGCCGCTGGTCGAGCAGCTGATAGAACAGACGGCCCTCATGCAGCAGACCGAGGGCACGCTCAGCGCGCGCGAACAGATCACACTGGAGAATGAGCAGCGCGCCTTCATTGCCAATACGGCGCTGACCCGCGCCGCCGAAGCGGCGCTGAGTGAAGATAACGTTACGACGGCTTATGAGGCATTCGTGACCGAATTTGACGGCCGCGAGCCGACGCCGGAATTCAATGCATCGCATATCATCGTCGAGACCGAAGAAGAGGCCGCTGCTCTGCGCGCTCAACTCGACGATGGCGCCGATTTTGCGGAACTGGCGCGCGAGCATTCCATGGACGGCGCGGCTGCTGGCGGCGGATCACTGGGCTGGTTCGGCTTGGGTGCGATGATCCCCGAATTCGAGACCGCAGTGCAATCGCTGGAGGTGGGCGAGTATCTTGGGCCGCTGGAAACACAGTTCGGCTGGCACCTTGTGCTTCTGAATGACACCCGCATGTCGCAGGCACCCGCGCTTGAAGATGTCCGCGAGGCGCTTGAAGAAAGCCTGCAGCGCGAAGCGGCGCAGGCCGCCCTGCTCAGCGCCACAGACGCCGCCACCATCGAGCGCGAATATGAAGGGTTCGACCCCCAGATCCTGACCCGCTCCGAGCTGCTGGACGACTGAACCTTTGCCGTGTAGGACAAGATCCGGGCCTGCGTGACGGGCCCGGGTTCAGTCATGGAGTAGATGGCAATGGGCGCGAAAAAGAAGCTCAAGCGCAAGTTAAAATCCCTCAAGGCGCAGTTGCGGGAAAGTCAGACCGAAAGCCCCGCAGCGCAGGCCAAACCAGCGCCGAAAGTATCGCCTCTCGCCCCTGCCAACTTCCCGGACCTTCCCCTGATTGCAGGGGCGCGCTTCGCATCCGCCAGCGCCGGCGTGCGCTACAAGGACCGGACGGATGTCATGCTGGCCCATCTTGCGCCCGGCACAGTGATGGCGGGTACATTCACCCGATCGGCCACGCGGGCCGCATCGGTCGTGGATGCGCAGGCCAAGATTACGCACGCATCGCCCGAGGGCGCTGCAATCCTGGTCAATTCCGGCAATGCAAACGCCTTTACAGGGGCGCGCGGGACACAGTCGGTCGTGGCATTGTGCAGCGCGCTGGCACAGAAACTGGACCTGCCCGAAAACCGCATCTTCACGGCCTCGACAGGTGTGATCGGAGAGCCGCTGCCGCATGAGCGCATCGCGCAGGCCATGGATGGGCTGGTCGAGGCACTTTGTGAAACTGGTCTTCCCGATGCCGCGCGCGCAATCATGACCACCGACACATTCCCCAAGGGCGCGCAGGCAAGCGCGACGCTGCCCGGGGGCGAGGTCAGGATCGCGGGCATTGCCAAAGGCTCTGGCATGATCGCACCCGATATGGCGACAATGCTGGTTTATATCTTTACCGATGCCCAGATCACGCAGACGGCGCTGCAGACCGTTGTCAGCCGACTGACCGCGCGCAGTTTCAATTGCATCACCGTGGACAGCGACACGTCCACGTCGGACATGTTGCTGGTGGCTGCGACCGGCAAGACCGACGCAGCCCAGATAACGGACCCTGACAGCCCCGAAGGCGAAAGCTTTTCCAGGGCCCTTGAAAGTGTGATGACGGATCTTGCCCATCAGGTCGTGCGCGATGGTGAGGGTGCGAGCAAATTCATCGAAGTGGTGGTCACCGGGGCGCGTTCGGATGCCGATGCGCGCAAGATTGCCCTGTCGATCGCCAATTCGCCGCTGGTCAAGACCGCTGCCGCCGGGGAAGACCCGAACTGGGGCCGCATTGTGATGGCGGTCGGAAAATCCGGCGCCGAGGCCGACCGTGACCGTCTGTCGATCCGGTTCGGCCCGCATCTGGTTGCCGTGAATGGCGAACGCGCGCCCAGCTATGCCGAAGAGATCGGTGCAGAGTATATGAAGAATTCCGATCTGGTTTTGGGGGTCGATCTGCGGCTGGGGGTCGGAGCGGCCACGATATGGACCTGCGATCTGACCGCGCGCTATGTCGAGATCAATGCGGATTACCGGTCGTGACGCTGGTTCTGGTTGCTGCCGTAGCCCTGCTCGATCCAGATGGCCGCGTGCTGCTGGCGCAGCGCCCCGAGGGCAAGTCCATGGCCGGATTATGGGAATTTCCCGGCGGCAAGATCGAGACTGGCGAGACGCCGGAAGCCGCCCTGATCCGTGAATTGCACGAGGAACTGGGGATCGAGACATGGGAAAGCTGTCTTGCGCCGCTGACCTTTGCAAGCCATAGCTATGAGACGTTCCACCTGCTCATGCCGCTGTTTGTCTGTCGCAAATGGGGCGGCCAGCCACAGCCGCGAGAGGCACAGTCATTGAAATGGGTGCGCCCCGAAGATCTGCGCAATTACCCCATGCCAGCCGCCGATCTGCCGTTGATTCCGATCCTGCGTGACTGGCTCTGAGCGACCGCACCCATTCCCGACGCGCGCCGTTCATAACCGCGCGCGCCGGTTTTCAAGCATACATTTCGTCAGTATCGTTCACGGCAAGCGTGCCCAGATCAGGAGATCCAACTTATGCAACGGTCCGATATCAATGAGATCCTGCAAGCGGCGCAGGCTTTCATCGACAGCTTTCAGGTTGCCTTGCCACCGTTTGCGCATCTTGCGCCTGATGCTCTGCGCGCCAGTGACCATGCACAGGTCCGGGATCGGCGCCTTGGCTGGGACATAACCGATTATGGGCTGGGCGATTTTGCGCAGACTGGCCTTGCGCTGTTCACCTTGCGCAACGGAACTCCCGACGCGTTGCAGGCCGGGCGCGGCATGGTTTATGCCGAAAAGCTGCTGATCTCTCGGGCCAATCAGCTCAGTCCGATGCACACGCATGTGCTGAAAACCGAAGACATCATCAATCGCGGCGGCGGAACGCTGGTCGTCGAGCTTTTCGCCTCGGCTGCTGACGGAACACGTGACCCGGACCGGCCCATCACCGTGTGCTGTGACGGGGTCTTGCGCCATTTCCGGCCCGGCGGCAAGTTGCGCCTTGCGCCCGGCGAAAGCGTCACCTTGCAACCCGGCGACTGGCACGCGTTCTGGGCGGAAGGCGCGGATTGCCTGATTGGCGAAGTCAGCACTGTCAATGATGACGAGACCGACAATATTTTTGATCCTCCACTGCCGCGCTTCACCACAGTGCAGGAAGATACGCCACCTTGGCGACTTCTGGTCAGCGATTACGCAAGATATCTTGCCTGACGCAGCGGGGATGTGACCGTCCCCTCGACTTTTGCGCCCGACGCACCATCTTCGCGCAGATGACCATGCCACCTGTCCCGCGCCCTGTTCCCGAACGCGCCTTTGCGCGCAACCTGCGCATGGGCGGGGTTGCCAGCGGTATTCTGGGCGCGACACTGGGCAGTGTGGCCAGCACCATGTTGCGGGGTCAGCGCCCTGACCTTGCCCAGGCCGTGCTGACCCCTGCCAATGCCCTGCGCCTTGCCGGTGGTCTGGCGCATCTGCGCGGCGCTGCAATGAAGCTGGGGCAGATGCTGTCGCTGGAAAACGGTCTGGCATTGCCGCCGGAACTGACGGCCATACTGGGACAGTTGCAGGCGAGTGCCCCGGCCATGCCCCCGGCACAGCTGAAATCGGTCCTGACGGCAGAATGGGGTGCAGGTTGGCAAAAGAAACTGGCGCGGTTCGAGGTCCGGCCCATTGCTGCGGCCTCTATCGGGCAGGTGCATCGGGCATGGCTGAAAGACGGGCGCGCGCTGGCCATAAAGGTGCAATTCCCGGGTATTGCCAGCAGCATTGACAGCGATATCGCTACGCTCGGGCGCCTGTTGCGCATGCCCGGTGTCTTGCCAAAAGGGCTTGATATCACGCCCTTGATGACCGAAGCCCGCGCACAGTTGCACGAGGAAGCGGACTACTTTCGAGAGGCCCGCGCCTTGCAGGCCTTCGGGCAGACCTTGTCAGACGACCCGCAATTTCTGGTGCCGCAAGTGCATGGCGATCTTAGCACCGGGCGCATTCTGGCGATGGATTTCATCGAAAGCGCCCCGATCGACTCGGCCATTTCTGCACCGCAGGCCGTCCGCAACCAGCTTGCGGGGGATCTGATCTCGCTGGTCCTGCGCGAATTGTTTGCGCTGGGTCAGATGCAGACCGATCCGAATTTTGCCAATTACCGCCTTGCCCCGGATGGGCGGATCGTGCTGCTGGATTTCGGGGCAACCCGCTCCATTGCCCCCGCAACGGCAGAGCGCTACCGCCAGTTGCTTCGCGCGTTTCTTGCGACGGATCAGGCACAGGTCTGGGCGCAGATGGCAGCACTTGGGTATTTCCGCCCTGACCAGCCCGAGGACCGCAAGGCGCTGATCGTGGCGCTTGCGATCAAGGCCAGTGCACCACTGCGTCAGGATGCGGCATATGAGTTCGCAAATGCAACGCTGATCGAAGATCTTGCGCGTGAAGGCCAGGCCCTGGGGGCTGCGCGGGAATTCTGGCATGTGCCACCGGCGGATCTTCTGTTTCTGCATCGCAAGATTGGTGGCATGTATCTTCTGGCCCAGCGCCTTGGCGCAGAGATCCGGTTGCGCCCCTTGCTGGAACCATGGGCCAAGGCGCGCTGACCCGGCTTAGAAGAAGAAATGAGGGCAGCGCCTGCCTGGGTAGGCGCTCTGGCACGACGGCGCCACTGGCGAAAAGGTTGACAAGGTCATCTCGTTTCAAAATGTTGCGGCGCCAAAAGCGCCTGCCGGGGGGCAGGCAGGCGCTGCCCGGCGTTGCCGCCGGGCGGGGCATTTGCGGCGGTTTCGCGTTATGCAGAGGTCTTTTTCACTTCAATGTGCCAGCCAGTCGACACTTGCGCGCTGTCAGGTTCAGACCATCGCGGCGGGATCAATCGCTTTGGGCGTTGACTTGATCCGGCGCATCGGGAATGGCTGACAGCATGCAAGACATTTCTGCCGATCAGATTCTCAGTCGCCTGCCCTCGCGCCTTAAGGATGCGCGGCAGCGGCAAGGCCTGTCGCTTGATGCGGTTGCAAAGCTGTCCGGTGTCAGCAGGTCGATGGTCAGCCAGATCGAACGCGGCGAATCCTCTCCCACAGTCGCAACCTTGTGGAACCTGACCCGCGCCCTGCAGGTGGATTTCGCGGGCCTGCTGGATGCATCGGACACCCCGACAATCGAAGTGATCTCGGCCGCGCAAGCACCGATGATCGCGGGCCACGGCCGGGGCTGCCAGATCACGATCCTGTCGCCCCCCGATCAGGCAGGCAGGCTGGAAGTCTATGACATCCGTCTGGATCAGGGGGGCGTGCTTGACAGCGATCCGCACGGCGCCGGCACACGAGAGCAACTGACGGTTCTGGACGGTCGGGTGACCATCCGCGCCGGGGAAGAGTGCCGAGAGCTTGGTCCCAATGACACGGCACGCTACCGGGCGGACCAATCCCACAGCATCGCCGCGCCTATCGGCGCAGCCCGTGTCTTCCTGATTGTTGAGTCGCTATAGCGGACGCATATCCGTGATAGTGTTTCTTTTATCTTGACATTTAATCCGCTTTTACGGATTCTGCCCGAAACCCAGCGCGGAGGCCCCATGTCAGACGCATTTCTGCACCAGCTACGCGACACCCTGCACCAGATCGACGCGGATGGTCTGTACAAGCGCGAACGCCTTATCGCGACCCCACAGATGACGCATGTGCAGGTCGATGGGCGCGATGTCATCAATCTGTGTGCGAACAACTATCTTGGACTTGCTGATCATCCTGCGCTGGTGGCGGCGGCAACACAAGCGATGGAAAGTCACGGTTTCGGTATGGCCTCGGTCCGGTTCATCTGCGGTACGCAGGACATGCATCGCACGCTGGAAACGCGGCTTGCGCAGTATCTGGGCACGGATGACAGCATCCTTTTCGCGGCCTGTTTCGATGCCAATGGCGCAGTGTTCGAGCCGTTGCTGGGGCCAGAAGATGCGGTCATCTCGGACGCGCTGAACCATGCTAGCATCATCGACGGCATTCGCCTGTGCAAGGCACGGCGATATCGCTACGCCAATTCAGATATGGACGATCTGGAGATGCAACTGAAGGCGGCCCGCGCGCAAGGTGCGCGTCATGTGATGATCGCTACGGATGGCGTCTTCTCGATGGATGGCACTCTGGCAAGGCTGCCCGAGATCCGGGCGCTGGCTGACCAGTATGAGGCCGTGTTAATGGTCGATGACTGCCATGCCACAGGCTTCATCGGGCCGCAGGGCCGAGGCACACCTGCACATTTCGGGCTGCGTGCCGACATTCTGACCGGAACCCTGGGCAAAGCGCTGGGCGGCGCATTGGGCGGCTATATTGCCGGGCCGCAACCTGTGATCGACCTGCTGCGCCAGCGCGCGCGGCCCTATCTGTTCTCCAACGCGCTGCCGCCTGCCATCGTCGCCGCCGGGATCGCGGCGCTGGATCTGGTCGCGCGCGCCGACGACCTGCGCGCGCAGCTTTTCGACAATGCCGCCTATTGGCGCGCGGGGCTTGCCGCCGCAGGCTTTGACCTGCTGGCTGGCGAACACCCGATAATCCCTGTCATGTTGCATGACGCGCATCGCGCCCAAGCCATGGCCGCGCGACTGTTTGAACTGGGCGTCTATGTTGCTCCATTCTTCTTTCCGGTGGTCCCCAAAGGGCAAGCGCGCATCCGCACACAGATGAATGCAGCCTTGACGCGCAAGGACCTTGATCAGGCATTGGCGGCCTTTGCGCAAGCCGGCCGTGATACCGGGGTGCTGGCATGAAAGCGCTGCAAAAATCCCGTCCTGAACCGGGGCTGTGGCAGATCGAAGCCCCGGTTCCCGCGATCGGCGCGGATGATGTGCTGATACGGGTGCACAAGACCGGGATTTGTGGGACGGATATTCATATCTGGAACTGGGACGACTGGGCGCAGCGCACAGTCCCGGTGCCGCTGATCACAGGCCATGAATTCGCAGGCGAGATCGTGGAAATGGGCCGCAATGTGACCGGGCTGGCGGTTGGCCAGCGCTGTTCGGGCGAGGGGCATCTGATCGGGCGCGACAGCCGCCAGTCGCGGGCGGGCAAGTTCCACCTCGACCCTGCCACACGCGGCATCGGTGTCAATGAACAAGGCGCATTTGCCGAATATCTGCGCCTGCCTTCGTTCAACGTGGTGCCCTTGCCGGATGCCATTGATGACGAGATCGGCGCAATCCTCGACCCGTTGGGCAATGCCGTGCACACGGCACTCAGCTTCGATCTGGTGGGCGAGGATGTGCTGGTCACCGGTGCAGGGCCGATCGGGATCATGGCGGCCGCTGTCGCGCGCCATGTCGGCGCGCGCCATGTCGTCATCACGGATGTAAATCCGGTGCGGCTGGAGCTAGCCGCGAAAGTGGCCGATGTGGTGCCGGTCAACGTGGCACAGGAAGATCTGGCCGATGTGAAATCCCGGCTGAAAATGCGCGAAGGCTTCGATGTCGGCCTTGAGATGTCAGGCAATCAGCAGGCGCTTGATCAGATGGTGGAAAATCTGGTCATGGGCGGGCGCATCGCGCTGTTGGGTATCCCGCCGGGCAAAAGCCCAGTGGACTGGTCACGCATCGTGTTCAAGGCGATCACGATCAAGGGCGTCTATGGCCGCGAGATTTTTGAGACATGGTACAAGATGATCGCCATGCTGGAAAACGGGTTGAACATAGGACCTGTGATCACGCATCGCTTTAAGGCCGCTGATTTCGAAGCCGGGTTTGAAACCATGCGCAGCGGCAGTTCAGGCAAGGTGGTGCTGGAGTGGCGGTAACCACAGCCCTGCCAGACCTGTCAGCCGCGTTGCCGCCGCGCCGAAAACAGGATCTGCCCGCGCGGTAGCAAGACAGGGCTGCGCGTCAGTTGCCAGCCATGGCTGTGCGCAAGCCCGCACAGATCGGGCAAAAGCATGTGATAGGGCGCGCGGGCGGCATGTGTGACAACTCCGTCTGCCTGCCGATACGGGGATTTGGCCGATGCCGCGCCAGGCGCAAGGAAGAGCGTAAACAGGAACACCTCCAGTTGCGCAAAACGGCGCATCGAGGCCAGGGCCAACCCCAGATACTCTGCTGGCAGATGCGGAAAGACCGCAAAGGCAATCGCGTGCGTGATGGTTCCCGGAATTCCCGGAAAGGCGAAGCACGCATCCTCGACCAGCTGCGCCACATCCAGCCGCGCAGGATCGGCCAGCTCTGATGCATGCCCGGCCAGCATCAGCGCCCGAGAGGCATCGGTCGCCCAGTAATGGCCCGGCGCCAGATATGGGACGACCTTGCAGCCCAGACGCAGTGCCCCGGCCCCAATGTCCAGAAGGTGATGTGACGGCTGAAGCCCGGCATCTTGCAGGATCGAAAATGCAATACGCCCGGTTTCGTCCCATCGCCCCCCGACAAT
>SKWJ01000018.1 GCA_007128995.1 Paracoccaceae bacterium | reverse complement strand
TGGCGACACTCCGCCGCCGTTCATCGCGCTGGGGGCCAGACTCGTCCTGCGGAGAGGTGATGCCCGACGCGAGCTTGCACTTGAAGACTATTTTCTGGACTACGGCAAACAAGATCGGCTCCCGGGGGAGTTTGTCGAGAAGATCATTTTGCCCAAACATGGCCCCGGCACCCGATTTGCGGCTTACAAACTCTCAAAGCGGCGCGAAGAAGACATCTCTGCCGTTGCGGCAGGGCTCAGTATAACGGTCACCGATGGCACTATCCGGGAAGCGCGCCTCGCATTTGGCGGCATGGCCGCGACACCAAAACGCGCCCGCCATGCCGAAGCGGCCTTGATCGGCCAGCCATTTTCAGAGCACAGCTTGCAGTTGGCGGCAAAAGCACTGCCGAGTGATTTCAAACCCCTGACGGATATGCGCGCCAGCGCCGAATACCGTATGCGCGCGGCCCAAAACCTGTTCAGGCGCTTCTGGCTGGAAACTCAGGGCACACCCGCCACGCTGGAGGATGTGAGATGAAGGATGATCCGCGCATTCGCGGTGCCGCCCATGACAGCCTCGCCCACGATTCGGCGATCAAACATGTCACTGGCCGCGCCGAGTATACCGATGACCTGACCGAACCCGTCGATTGCCTGCATGCCTATATCGGCGGCGCAGGCATCGCCCATGGACGGATCACCGAACTGGATCTGAGCGCGGTGCGCGCTGCACCGGGCGTTGTTGCCGTTCTGGGCGCAGACGATATTCCCGGCCGCAATGATATCTCGCCAACCGGACGGATGGATGAACCGATATTCACCTCGGATCTGGTCGAATTCCACGGACAGCCTGTCTTCGCCGTGATTGCCACCAGCCGGGATCTGGCGCGCCGTGCCTGCGGCCTTGCGAAACTGAGCTATTCTTCCATGCCGCATGCGACCGACGTGGATAGCGCAGAGGCCGGCGGCTATCCGGATGTAACGCCGCCACTGACACTGCAGCGCGGTGACGACATAGCGCAGGTATTGGACGGTGCACCCAACCGCATCAAGGGGCGTCTGCGCGTGGGTGGGCAAGACCACATGTATCTCGAAGGCCAGATTGCAATGGCCATTCCGGGAGAAGATGACGAGGTCACGCTCTTCGCCTCGACCCAGCACCCGAGCGAAGCGCAGCACATGGTTGCCCATGCGCTGAGCGTGCCCGCCAACGCCGTGGTCGTAAACGTCCGGCGCATGGGCGGGGGGTTTGGCGGCAAGGAAACGCAGATGAATCTGTTCTGCGTCATCGCCGCACTGGCTGCAAAAAAACTGGGGCGCGCAGTCAAGCTGCGTCCTGACCGCGATCAGGACATGGAAATCACCGGCAAGCGGCACGATTTCCGCATCGATTATGACCTTGGATTTGATGATACCGGCCAGATCCTTGCGGTAGACGGTCTCTTTGTCGCGCGCTGTGGCTGGTCATCTGATCTCTCCGGTCCGGTTACAGACCGCGCACTTTTTCATGCCGACAATGCCTATTTCTACCCTGCAGCGCGCCTTCGGTCCCGCCCGATCAAGACCAACACTGTCTCGAACACGGCCTTTCGTGGGTTCGGCGGGCCACAGGGGGTGATTGCTGCCGAACGCATGATTGAGGAAATCGCCTATGCTCTGGGCCGTGATCCACTGGAGATCCGCAAGGCCAATTTCTATCGCGAAGGCCACGACATCACGCCCTATCATCAGCGTGTCGAGGACAACATCCTGCTGCGTCTGATCAACGAACTGGAAGTCAGTTCCGAGTATCAGGCCCGTCGCAAACAGGTGCTGGCCTTTAATGCACAGGGCGGAGTCATCAGGAAGGGCATTGCGCTGACCCCCGTCAAATTCGGGATCAGCTTCACTGCAACCTGGTATAATCAGGCGGGTGCGCTTGTGCATATCTACAATGACGGCTCGATCCACCTCAACCATGGTGGGACCGAGATGGGCCAGGGGCTCTACACCAAAGTCGCGCAGGTCGTGGCCGACGCGTTTCAGGTGGATGTTGACCGCATCAAGATCACCAAGACCACAACCGAGAAAGTGCCCAACACATCAGCCACTGCGGCCAGCAGCGGGTCGGATCTGAACGGCATGGCCGCGCTGGATGCTTGCAATCAGATCAAGGCACGACTTACCGAATTTGCAGCGCGCCAATGGCAGACAGCCCCGGATACGATCCGGTTCCTGCCCGGTCACGTGGCCATTGGCCAGAAAATTTTGCCCTTTGAGGACTTCATTCACGCGGCCTATATGGCGCGGGTGCAATTGTCCGCCGCCGGGTTTTACAAGACCCCAGAAATTCACTGGGACAGGGCAGCAGGAAAGGGACAGCCGTTTTATTACTTTGCTTATGGCGCTGCGGTATCCGAAGTCAGCATAGATACCTTGTCGGGCGAAACGCGCGTTGATCGCGCCGATGTCTTGCATGATGTTGGCCGCTCGCTGAACCCGGCTCTGGATCTGGGTCAGGTCGAGGGGGCCTTTGTGCAGGGCATGGGATGGCTGACATCCGAGGAACTGGTCTGGGATGATCAGGGACGGCTGCGCACTCATGCCCCCTCGACCTACAAGATCCCGCTCGCGTCGGATTGTCCGCGCATCTTCAATGTGCGCCTTGCAGATTGGTCGGAGAATGTGAAACCCACCATCAAGCGCTCGAAAGCCGTAGGTGAGCCGCCCTTCATGCTGCCGATTTCCGTGCTGGAAGCCATCAGCATGGCCGTGGCATCAGTTGCAGATTATCGCATCTGTCCAAGGCTGGATGCGCCGGCCACACCTGAGCGCGTCCTGATGGCTGTGGAAAGGCTGCGCGGAGCAGAATGAAAGACGTCCGCACCATCCTGACTGGGGACGCGTCCGTGGTGCATCTGTTGCTCACGCTCGTAAGGGGTTCAAGCCCGCGCGATGAAGGCGCCGAGATGTTCGTGACGGCCACAACAACCGCAGGCACCATCGGCGGCGGTCAGGCGGAATGGCAAGCCTTGCACCGCGCGCGCGAGATGTTGGCGCGCGGAGAAACGTCTGCGCAACTCTCAATCAGCCTTGGGCCAGAGATCGGGCAATGCTGCGGCGGCCGTGTCGATATCGCGTTAAAACGCCTCTCCCGCAGCCAGCGCGCAGATCATCTGGCGCGGCTGGAAAGCGACCGTCTGCCGCACCTGCTGATCATTGGGGCTGGCCATGTGGGACGGGCGCTGGCCAGTATTGCAGTTTCCCTGCCTCTGCGCGTTATCATGGTCGATACGCGCATGGCGGAACTGGCAAAGGCCCCGCAAGGAACCGAGACCCGTCTGACCCCCCTGCCAGAGGCTGAAATCGCCAGCGCCCCGCGTGCCAGTGCCTATGTCGTGGCGACACATGATCACGGTCTGGATTTCCTGCTGACCCTGGCAGCCTTGCGGCGCAAGGATGCGGCCTATGT
>SKWJ01000457.1 GCA_007128995.1 Paracoccaceae bacterium | reverse complement strand
CCCGTCAGCTTGCTGAACGATTTTGGCGAGCGGCGGCGGATCGCAACGCTCGCGGCACAGATGGCGGATTTATCCATCACGATCACCGACGCGACGATCGCCATGTTGGCGCAGCTGGCCCGAAGCTGCATATTTGGGCTCCAGTTGGAACGAATAAAGAACGAGAGTTTGGTTGACGGCCTGCACTGACGCTGGATGATGCTTTTGTCTGGAGGGATCATGGCAGAGCAGGCATTCGCCTCGGTATGGGCGCTTTCATATGCGGATTTCGAGTTTCTGGGTCGGTATGGGGCGAAGTCCCGGGTCATGCTTGCATGCCAACTTCTTTTCATGCGTCGGCATGGCAGGTTCCCCGTGGGTCGCAGCGAGCTTGATCCGGATGTTATAGAGTACATTGCGGACCAAATTGGCGTGGCCGACGATACAGCCTGCTCCTTCTCCAGCGACACAGCCCGTCGTCAGCGTGGGGATGTTCTCGACTTCCTTGGAATCCGTCGGGGGTCAGAGCGAGACCGCATGGAACTTCAGTCGTGGATGGTTGCGCATCTCGGCGGACGCGACCTACCTCTCTCTGACTGGGTTTCGCGCGGCTACGAGCAGGCGCGTCAAATAGGTGTGTTCGTTCCATCAGACAAGATCATGGAGCGCCTGGCCCGCGCTGCCCGCCGAAATTTTCGCGATGACTTTCTGACGTTGGCGGCCTCGCGGTTGCCGGCCGAGACCGCCAGGCAGCTGGAACTGGCTCTGTCGGAGCCCTTTGCCGAGACCGGGTTTCAGCGTCTGAAAGACGATGTCGGGGCTGCATCATTGGAGAGCATCCTTTTGGCCGCCCGCAAGGTTTTCTTTATCGAGGGTCTCGACCTTCCGCTCGAAACCCTTGCTGCTGTTGACCGCGGTTGGGCTGCTCGTCTCGCACGGCAGGTGGACGGCGAAACGGCATCCGAGATGCGCCGGCATGCGCGTGATCGACGGCTTGGACTGCTGACCATCTATTTGATGCACCGTAAGTCACAACTGATCGACGGGTTGATTGACTTACTATTGGAGGTTGTCCACCGCCTGGGAACGCGATCGCGGCGCAAGGTCATTCAGGGAATTGCTGCTGATATTGGCGCCGTCCATGGGAAAGAGAGACTACTTGTCGATATAGCCGCGGCGGCTTTGGACCACCCTGACGGTCGGATCGAAGAGGTCATCTTTCCCATCGCCGGAGCTGCCAAACTGCGGGCAGTCATCGAAGAGCATCGTGCCAAGGGAGCGCTGGATACGCGTATTCATCGGGTCATGCGCAGATCCTATGCCAGCCACTACCGCCGTATGCTTCCCGCTTTGCTGAGCGCGTTGAAATTTCGGTCGAACAACGTGAAGTGGCGCCCCATACTGACCGCTTTGGATCAGATTATCCAGTTTGCGGCGGCAGGCCGCCGGGTGGTTCCAGAAGACAACATCCCTTCTGGGCTCATCCCCGCAAAATGGCGCACTGCCGTCATGGATGAGAGTGGCCGGGTTAACGTAATCGCTCTTGAACTCTGTGTGCTGACGCAGCTTCGGGAACGCATTCGAGTCAAGGAGATCTGGGTTGAAGGCTCTGATCGCTACCGCAATCCGGATGATGACTTGCCTGGAGATTTTGCGGAACGGCGAGATGCCTACTATGCTGATCTGAGACTACCGCAGAATTCCAAGAGCTTCATAGCACGCGTGAAGGCTGACCTGGAGCAGGAGCTTCACCTGCTGAATGCGACCTTGCCCGACAATGACAAGGTACGCCTGCGGTGGAGTGGGGAAAACCGGATTTCGGTTACGCCGCTTGCACCAGTTCCCGAGCCGCCCGGTTTGGCTGCGCTGAAAGGCGAAGTTGCCCGGGCCTGGCCCATGACGGGATTGCTGGATGTGCTTAAGGAAACGGCGCTGGATACCGGGTTCCTGAACAGCTTTCAGACCTCGGCCAGCCGCGAAGCATTGCCATCAGTCGTTCGAGATCAACGCTTGCTGCTGTGCCTCTATGGATTAGGGACCAATGCGGGCCTGAAACGGGTGGCATCAGGATCGACCGAAGTCAGCTATGATGAACTCCTGCACATTCGGAGGCGGTATATTGATCCGTCCTCCCTGAAAGCAGCTTGCGCGCAGGTTGCCAATGCGACGCTTGCCATCCGTAACCCAGAGGTCTGGGGCACGCCGGGGACGACTTGTGCCGGAGATTCCACCAAGTTCGGAGCTTGGGATCGTAACCTGATGACCGAATGGCACGCGCGCTATGGTGGTCGGGGTGTCATGATCTACTGGCATGTCGAGCGCCAGGCGACCTGCATTTATTCGCAACTTAAGCGTTGTTCATCCTCTGAAGTCGCAGCCATGATCGAAGGCGTCCTGCGGCATTGCACGGATATGGAAATCCAGAGACAGTATGTCGACAGCCATGGACAAAGCGCAGTTGGCTTTGCCTTCTGCCACCTTCTGGGCTTCGAGCTTGCACCGCGCCTCAAGGCTATCGCGCGACAGAAATTGGCCCTTCCGAATACGGGTATGCGGGCGCAACTGCCCAATTTGTTGCCAATCCTGTCAGGCGTCGTTGATTGGAGTGAGATCGAGCGTCAGTATGACGAAATGGTCAAATACGCTGCGGCCATGCAACATGGCACTGCTGATCCTGAGGCTATCCTGCGCCGGTTCGCCCGTTCCGACGTTATGCACCCCACCTACAAGGCGCTGGCAGAGCTTGGCCGCGCCATCAAGACGATTTTTCTATGTCGGTATCTGCGCTCAGAGGTCTTCCGCAGGGAAATCCACGAAGGGCTGAACGTCGTGGAGAACTGGAACAGTGCCAATAGCTTCGTGTTCTTCGGAAAGGGCGGCGAGATCGCAACCAACCGTGTCCGGGATCAGGAGACCGCCGCGCATGCCCTGCATCTGTTGCAATCGTCACTGGTCTACGTGAACACGCGAATGATGCAATCCGTCTTGCGCAACCCCGATGTGGTCGCACGTCTGTCCCCCGAGGACTATCGCGGCCTGACCCCGCTTATCTACCTCCACATCAATCCCTATGGCCGGTTCGAGGTTGATCTGGAAAAGCGCATCGATTTTGAACCCGTCGCCGCATAGAGGTACTCATGGCGAAGAAAGAACCCCAGATCCTACGGCTGAAAATCACCCTTGAGGATGTCGACCCCGCACCGTGGCGCGAAATCGAGATCAGGTCCGACAAGACGCTGCCGCATCTGCACGACGCCATTCAGGCTGCATTCCTGTGGCATGACATGCATCTTTGGGACTTCGAGATAGGCGACCGAAAGTACCAGATGAAAGGAGAAGACTTCTGGATCGAACCGATGTTCGGACCGCCGGTCATGGAGGTCACGACCAAGAAGCTCGACTTCTTCCTGAACGCCAAGGTCCCACCTGTGATTTACTCCTATGACTTTGGTGACGACT
>SKWJ01000404.1 GCA_007128995.1 Paracoccaceae bacterium | reverse complement strand
TCGAGGTGGAGTTCTCGTCGCAGCCCGGTTTCAAGTATGACTTCACGAGTAAGAGGGACTTTGCCGAGGAGGGCAATGCCGTCCTCGAACTGGCCTACGCGCTGACGGTGCACAAGTCGCAGGGCAGCGAGTTCGGAACGGTCATCCTCGTGCTTCCGAATCCCTGCCGACTGCTCTCGCGCGAGTTGCTCTACACCGCGCTCACCCGCCAGAAGAACCGCGTCGTGATCCTTCACCAGGGTCCGCGCACCGAGCTACGCCGGTACTCGTCGGACGACCGGTCCGAGACGGCGCGACGCCTGACCAATCTCTTCGTCGCGCCTTCGCCGATTGAGGTCGACGGGCGCTTCTTTGAGGAGCACCTCATCCACCGCACAGCGCGCGGCGAGATGGTGCGGTCGAAGTCCGAAGTGATTATAGCGAACGCGCTAGCCGCGAAGGGCTTGGACTACGCGTACGAGCGGCCGCTGATGCTCGATGGCGTTACCAAGTACCCGGACTTCACGATCGAGGACATGGAGTCAGGCGAGACGTTGTACTGGGAGCACTGCGGCATGCTGCATGTGCCGAGCTATCGCCAGCGGTGGGAAGAAAAGCTGGACTGGTACCGGCGACACGGGATCCGAGCGCAGGAGGATGGCACGGGAACCGAGGGGACCCTGATCGTTACCCGGGACGAGGTGAACGGAAGCATCGATTCCGCGCGCATCGCAGCGCTCATCACAAAGGTATTCGGTTCATGAAGACGGCTGGGCCTTGTGGCTTTCAGGAACGAGGCGGCGCGCCTAACAACAGCATGTAGCGGCCGACGCTGATGCTAGGCATGCCGTACATGCAGCCAGCTAAACGAAGCGAAACAAGGAACACAGATCGGTGATCACCGGTGAACTCAAATCCAAGGTCGACCGCATCTGGGACACGATGTGGTCCGGCGGCATCTCGAACCCGCTCTCGGTCATCGAGCAGTTGACCTATCTGCTGTTTATCAAGCGTCTGGACGAGCTGCACACGCTGCGGGAGCACAAGGCGGCGCGCATCGGCCAGCCGGTCGACGAGCCGATCTTCGATCCCGACCAGAACCACCTGCGCTGGTCGCGGTTCAAGGAGACCGCGCCGGAGAGGATGTTCGCCACGGTGAAGGACGAGGTGTTCCCGTTCATCAAGACGCTCGGCAGCAATGGCGGGACGGAGGAGGAGGGCGATTCGACGTACTCCCACCACATGAAGGACGCGATCTTCATGATGCCGACGCCACGCGTGCTGGCGAACGTGGTGGACCAGCTCGACGGCATCGACATGGCCGACGCCGATACCAAGGGCGACCTGTACGAGTACATGCTCGGCAAGATCGCCAGCGCTGGGCAGAACGGCCAGTTCCGCACGCCGCGCCACATCATCAAGCTGATGGTGGACATGACGGCCCCGGCGCCGAAGGACGTGATCTGCGACCCTGCCTGCGGCACCGGCGGTTTCCTGATCGCCGCTTCGGAGTACCTGCGCGAGCATCATCGCGACGCGATCTACAAGACCGAGGCCAGCCGCCGCAAATTCAACTCCGGCACTTTTCATGGCTACGACTTCGACAGCACGATGCTCCGCATCGGCAGCATGAACATGTTGCTGCACGGCGTGGAGAACCCCGACATCCGCTATCGCGATTTGCTCGCCCAGTCGGACCAGGACGACGCCGAGCGCTTCTCGCTGGTCCTCGCCAATCCGCCCTTCGCCGGAAGCCTGGACTACGAGTCCACCGCGAAGGACCTGCAGCAGATCGTCAAGACGAAGAAGACCGAGCTGCTGTTCCTGGCCCTGTTCCTGCGCCTGTTGCAGACCGGCGGGCGGGCGGCAGTCATCGTGCCCGACGGCGTGCTGTTTGGCTCGTCCAAGGCGCACAGGGCGCTGCGGCAAATCCTGGTCGAACACCAGAGGCTCGACGCGATCATCTCCATGCCGTCGGGCGTGTTCAAGCCCTACGCCGGGGTCTCCACCGCCATCCTGTTCTTCACCAAGACCAATCCGTTGGGAAAACCCGGGACCGGCGGCACCGATTACGTCTGGTTCTATGACATGCAGTCCGATGGCTACTCGCTGGACGATAAGCGCACCCCGCAGCCCGACAAGAGCGACCTGCCCGATATCCTCGCCCGCTGGCAGAACCGCGAGGCCGAGACCACTCGCAAACGCACCGACCGCAGCTTCCTCGTGCCCAAGGCCGAGATCGCCAGCAATGACTACGACCTCTCCATCAACCGCTACAAGGAGGTGGAGTACGAGGCGGTTGAACATGACTCCCCGCAGGAGATTCTTCAGCGGCTGGCGAAGTTGGAGGAGGAGATTGCTGAGGGACGGCGGGACCTAGAAAGGATGATGGGATGACGGCATTTCACGCTGCGCCGCTCGCCAGTGTTTGCAAAATCGCTATGGGGCAGGCGCCCGAGGGAACCAGCTACAACACGGATGGAGAAGGATATGCGCTGATTGCGGGAGCCGGTGACTTTGGCGAAACGACGCCTGAGCCCGGAAAATGGACAACTGAACCGACGAAACTGTCGACACCTGGGGATATCATCCTTTGTATTCGAGCGACGATTGGAAACCGGAATTGGTCTGATGGGAGTTATTGCCTAGGCCGAGGCGTCGCGGGATTGCGCGGCTTCAGTGAAAGACTCGACCAATCCTATCTCTGGCATTGGCTGGGGTACTCGGCGCTTGACCTGAAAGCGAAGGGGCGTGGCGCTACATTCCTGCAAGTATCCAAGCAAGATATTGGCTCGCTCGAAATCCCCCTCCCGCCCTTGGCCGAACAGAAGCGGATTGCGGGGATTCTGGATGCGACCGACGCCTTGCGAGTCAAACGCCGCGAGGCCCTCGCCCAGCTCGATACCCTCCTGCAATCCACCTTCCTCGACATGTTCGGCGACCCCGTCACCAATCCGATGGGGTGGGAGACCGCCCAATTAGATAATTTCTGTAAGACAGGAACCGGAGGCACACCGTCTCGGAAGCAGGCGTCTCGATACTACGGGGGAGGGATGATCCCATGGGTTAAATCAGGGGAGCTGAGGGAGGGCGTCATCAATTCGACTGATGAGCACATCACTGAACGAGCTTTGAAAGAGACTAATGTAAAACTGGTGCCGAAGAACGCCATTCTGCTGGCCCTTTACGGTGCCACGGTTGGGCGTTTAGGGATTCTTGGGATTGAGGCGACAACAAACCAAGCCGTCTGCCATATCATTCCAGACCCAAAGAGAGCCGATATGCAATATCTGTTCCACGTGCTTGCCAACCAAGTTGCTTACCTGGTGGGACGTGGAGTCGGAGGAGCGCAGCCAAATATCAGTCAAGGGATCGTCAGAGCGCTCCAAATCTCCTTGCCCCCTCTTGAGACCCAACGCCGCTTCGCCGCCATCGTCGAGTCCGTGGAGCGGCAGAAAACCCGAATGCGCAACCACCTCACCG
>SKWJ01000524.1 GCA_007128995.1 Paracoccaceae bacterium | reverse complement strand
CGAAACGCGCTGGTGATTTCGTCTCGCAGGCAGATATCGAGGCCGAAACATATCTGCGCACCCGGCTTCTGGCAGCCTGCCCGCAGGATGGCTGGCTGGGCGAGGAAACGGATGAAATTGTCACGGCGCGCCGCCGCTGGATCGTCGATCCGCTGGACGGGACCACCAATTTCTTGCGCGGGATAGCGCATTGGGCAGTGTCCATCGCGCTGGAAGTCGACGGCACGCGCCGGATTGGCGTCATCCATGATCCGCTGAAGGGTGAGACATTCTCGGCAAGTCTGGGTCATGGCGCGTTCCTGAATGGCGCTGCGATCCGCGTTGCCCCGACAGCTGCCATGGACTCGGCGCTTTTTGGAACCGGAATCCCTTTTGGCAGCATGGATCATATCGACGTTCATGCCAAAGACATTGCCCGCCTGATGCCACACTGTGCGGGCGTGCGGCGGATGGGTGCGGCTGCGCTGGATCTGGCCTATCTGGCCGCCGGGCGTCTGGACGGGTTCTGGGAACGCCGCTTGCAGCCATGGGATATCGCCGCCGGGCTGGTGATCCTGCGCGAAGCCGGCGCGCATGTCTCCGCGCTGGACATGGATGACCGGCCCGAAATGTCGGGAACTGTCATTGCCGCTACGCCGGCGCTGTTCGATGACTTCGCCCGTCTGTTGCGCGGCTAGAGTGGTCAGAGATCAAGTTGAGGGCACTGCGAGAGCGCAGTCATAGGCCGCAGTGCCGGGCAGCCGCGCATAAAGATCGCCGGAAACGGCATCGGCGGGAAGGCTGCGCAGCCAGTCTTTGGTGGCATCGCCATCGCGCCAGTCATCCCACAGAAAGCTTGCCGCTTCACCTTGGACCGGGTTGAAACGGTATGGTCCCAGCTCCAGCAGCCGATCAATGACCGCGCGTGACAGATCCGGCAGACCGGGAAGATATTCGACCGATATCATCTCAACCGGCTGGCTGAGGCCCGAGAGAACCTCCAGTTCAAACCCTTCCACATCGATCTTGATATAGCGTGGCAGCCCCTCTTCCCGGATAAGGCGGTCCAGTGTCGTGACCTGAACCTGCTGGGTTCGGTCCCATCTGACATGCTCAAACCCCGGTGCGGCGCCTGCGCTTTGCACAAAGCCGCTTTTCAGCGAAGACACGGTCGGATGACGCGAGGATACGGCCATTTCCGCAACGCTTTCCTCTGCCCCTGCGGCGGCTTCAACCAGACGGATATCGCGCGGCAGTGTCAGCCGCAGGAAACTGGAAAAGGGCGCCTGTGGTTCCAGCGCCACGACACGCGCGCCGGCCGCGCGCATTGCCCGGGCCCGCGTGCCGACATGCGCGCCGATATCGAAAACCAGATCACCTTTGCGCAGCAAATCTCGGTAAAACCGGCGCATCGGTGTCCGGATCACCGGATTGTGATAGATCACAAGAGATCGGACAAGACCCATCCAAACCTTCACAGTCACGCAATTCCCTTTCCCTGGTGGCGCAGCCCGGGCGCTTTGAAAGCAGATAGCGCGTCTGTGCGAAGGTCTAGGGCGCCGCGCGAAACTTCGCCCAGATGCCAACCCTTTCTCTAAATTCATCCGCGCGCACTTGCCAGCCCGCGTGCAACACTATCTCCCTGACGATGAGTGACGTGTTGGAATGCATATGACTTTCGTTTCCCCTGGCCGCGTGACACAACCGCGCAACCTGTCGCCTTTCGCGCCGCGCGGGTTCGAGCGCGTGATGCAGGCGCGCCATGACCTGCGCCTTGGTGTGCCGATCCTGCTGCATGAGGGGGGCAGGATTGCCCTTGTCATGGCCGTGGAGATGCTGACCGCAGAGCGTCTTGCCGCAATCGCCGCGATTGGCGCGTCGCCACATATCGCGCTGACGGCGGAACGTCTGGCCAGACTGGGCTGCGCGCCCCTTGACGATGGTATGACACCAGCCGTGCTCCTTCCTGCGTCTGCCGATCTGGCGATGATCCGCGCGCTGGCCGATCCCGGATTGCGCGCAAAAGCCGTGCCGCGCCCCGATCTGCGGCTTGAGGGGGCAGAGCTTGTCGCCGGAACGGCGCTGCACCGCGCCGCGATTGCCCTTGCAAAATCGGCGCAGTTGCTGCCAGCCGCGCTGGTGGTTCCGCTTCAGAATAGCGCAATGGCCGATGCAGAGCATGCCCTGCGCCGTGTGGAGGCGCAGACCGTCCTGAGCGAATTGACGGCTGCGCGCCTTCAGTCACGCGTTGCAACTGCCGCTTTGCCGATGTCGGTGCATCAGACAGGGCGGGTGCATGTATTCCGGCCCGATGACGCCAGCATCGAGCATTACGCAATCGAGATCGGAACCCCTGATCTGTCCGCCCCGGTTCTGGTGCGCCTGCATTCAGCCTGCTTTACCGGAGATGTGTTCGGCAGCCTGAAATGTGATTGCGGTCCGCAACTCGATGCCGCCTGCAAGACGATGGCGCGGGCGGGCGGGGGGGTTGTCCTCTATCTCAATCAGGAAGGGCGCGGGATCGGGATGGCCAACAAGATGCGCGCCTATGCCTTGCAGGACCAAGGGCTGGATACAGTCGAAGCCAACCATCATCTGGGCTTTCGCGATGACGAGCGCGATTTTCGCAATGGCGCTGCTCTGCTTGGGGTGCTTGGCGTCACTGCGGTGCGGCTGCTGACCAACAATCCCGCCAAGGTGGCCATCCTTGAAGAGCAGGGCATCACCGTGACCGAACGTGTGCCTCTGATTGTCGGGAAAACCGCGCAGAACGCGCAATATCTCGCAACAAAGGCTGCCAAATCCGGCCATTTGCTGAAATGAGCCCGGATGCGCTGTGGTGTGTGGCCCCTGATCAGGCCGAAATCCGCCCCGCTGATCCGGGCATTGGCGTGGCAATCAAGACGCTCTATACCGGGATCAGCCGTGGGACCGAGAGGCTGATCCTGAAAGGCCAGGTGCCGGTTTCGGAACATGACAGGATGCGTGGGCCGGGCATGGAAGGCCGCTTCCCGTTTCCAGTGAAATACGGCTATTGCAATGTCGGACAGGTCAGCGAAGGGCCTCTGGCCGGGCGCCTTGTCTTTGCGCTTTATCCGCATCAGACCTGTTACCGTCTGCCCGAAGACAGCCTTGCGCCGCTGCCCGAAGCCTTGCCGCCCGAGCGCGCAATCCTTGCGGCGAACATGGAAACCGCCCTCAATGTCGTGTGGGATTGTGACGCGCAGATCGGGGACCGCATTGCCGTGATCGGTTGCGGTGTTGTGGGCGCGCTGATAGGCTACCTTTTGGCGCAATTGCCCGGGGCCGAGGTCACGCTGATCGACACGAACCCGGATCGTGCGGCGCTGGCCAGCCGGCTGGGCGTGGCTTTCGCTGCCCCAGACCGCGCCCCGCAAGAGTGTGATGTGGTGATCCATGCCAGCGCCTCTGAAGCGGGGCTGGCGCTGGCGCTGTCCATCGCAGGCCTGAATGCCACTGTGGTCGAGGCAAGCTGGCACGGCGCGGG
>SKWJ01000128.1 GCA_007128995.1 Paracoccaceae bacterium | reverse complement strand
CTGGTGAGAGCATTGTCGCAACCACACCGCTAGCAGAGTGCCGTTCCTGTAGCGTCGTCAGACCTTCTGAATGCCACCGTCGCGCATCTCAGCTTGCCGGCAGAGTTGCACAAGCCCACATCCGTTCAGCACCGGAAGCGCATTGGCGAAAAACAGCGGAAAACATGGTAGGCCCGGAGGGACTCGAACCCCCAACCAAAGCGTTATGAGCGCTCTGCTCTAACCAATTGAGCTACAGGCCCGCCAAGCGCTGCCTAAGCAGTTTGCGATTGCGGGTCAAGCGGACAGTTCACCTCAGATGCGTGACGACAGTTGCTCAGGGCCTTGCAATCGGATATCGCGCGCAAGAGCAGGATCTAAGATCGGGATGAGCAAGGGGCGTCACGGATGAACACTGGCAAGAACGGACTGAGCTACGCGCAAGCTGGCGTCGATATCGATGCTGGAAACGCGCTGGTTGAAGCGATCAAGCCCGCTGCCCGGAGAACCAAGCGCACCGGTGTCATGTCAGGTCTTGGCGGGTTCGGGGCCTTGTTTGATTTGAAGGCCGCCGGATATCAGGACCCGATCCTTGTCGCCGCCACCGATGGCGTTGGCACCAAATTGCGAATCGCGATTGACACGGGCCATATTGATACGATCGGGATCGACCTTGTGGCGATGTGTGTGAATGATCTGGTGTGCCAGGGGGCAGAACCGCTTTTCTTTCTGGATTATTTCGCCACTGGTAAACTGGATGTGGCCGCAGCGACACGAATCATTTCGGGCATTGCCGAGGGTTGTCGCCGGTCCGGATGCGCTTTGATCGGGGGCGAGACTGCAGAAATGCCGGGCATGTATGCGGCGCAGGATTTCGATCTGGCCGGGTTCGCAGTGGGCGCAATGGAACGCGGAGCAGAGCTGCCGTCTGGGGTCGGTGCAGGAGATGTGATCGTCGGCCTCGCCTCTGACGGAGTGCATTCTAACGGTTATAGCCTCGTGCGCAAGATTGTCGCTCAGACGGGCCTGGACTGGGATGCACCCGCCCCCTTCGGCGCTGACACTCTCGGGCAGGCCCTGTTGGCGCCAACGCGCCTTTATGTGAACTCTGCCCTGAGCGCATTGCGCGCGGGCGGGGTGCATGCTCTGGCGCATATTACGGGTGGGGGGCTGACGGAAAACCTTCCGCGCGTCCTGCCAGAAGGGCTTGGCGCAGAGATAGATCTGGGCGCCTGGACTCTGCCACCTGTCTTCAGATGGCTGACAACACAGGGCGGGTTGGATCAGACGGAACTGCTGAAAACCTTCAACGCTGGTATTGGAATGGTTATGATCGTCGCACCAGAACGCGCCGATGCGCTGACAGAAGTGTTGCAGGCTGAAGGCGAAGATGTTTGGCGTCTTGGGTCCGTGATCGAAGGCGAGGGCATGCAGTATTCCGGAACGCTTGTATGAGTTTACGCGTTGCGATCCTGATTTCGGGGTCAGGTTCGAACATGGAAGTGCTTGCACGATCGATGACCGGGGACCATCCGGGGCGGCCCTGTCTGGTCTTGTCAAATAACCCCGATGCGGGTGGATTGCTGAAAGCTCAAAAACTGGGTATTCCGACTGCTGTGGTGGATCATCGCGACTTCAAGGGTGATCGTGGTGCGTTTGAAAAGGCTGTGCAGGACCAGTTGCAGAAATGGCGACCGGATTTCATTGCACTTGCCGGCTTCATGCGCGTCCTGACTGCGGATTTCGTGCGCATATACGAAGGTCGGATGCTGAATATCCACCCCTCGCTCTTGCCGAAATACAAGGGACTGAAAACGCATGCCCGTGCGATCGCTGCGGGGGATATAGAGGCAGGGTGCACAGTGCATGAAGTGACCGCCGCGCTGGATGACGGCCCAATCCTCGGCCAGGCGCGCGTGCCAATCCTTGCGCAGGATACGCCCGAAACGCTGGCGGCGCGCGTGTTTCAGATGGAGCATGTGCTGTATCCGGCTGTGTTGCGCCGTGCTCTCGCGGGCGAGCGCAGCCCTATAATGTTGCCCTGAACGCCCTGATCTCGCGCTCTATGTTCAGAAGCGCCGCGCGCGCGATGCCAATCTCCAAGCGCAGGAACATGATCTCGGACTGGTTGGTGCGCCACCGCTGCAACGCCGCCTGATCCGCTGTTGTGGATGCGAACACGCGGGTGTCGCGCTGCAGGCTGCTGATCTCGCGCTCCAGTTCCTGTATCCGCTGGCGTTCCCGATGCGCACTCAAGCCCAGTTCATAACCGCGCAGGAAACCGGGCTTGAGCTCGGCGGGGCAAATATCACGATAGATCCGTCCGGCTTCTCCCGCTTCCAGCCCGCGTCGGGGCGTGCAATAGCTGCGCAACCCGAGAGCGTATCCCGCGTCCCAGCGGGCGCGGTCCGGGGTAACACCGACACGGCTGCAAGCTGACACATGGCGGTCAAATTGGGTCGCCGCCACGCGCCCGGCAGCGCCGTCGCGTTCGCCGATCATCTGCCAGTCACCAGCGACGCATTCCTCTGGTGTGACAGAGGCGCAGCTCGTCAGCAAAAGCAGGGCGCCGAAGGTCACTGCCAAGATACGCATAGTGCTTCTCCCTCACTGTTCAGTCGCAGGGTATGCGCCATATTGGGAAAGGTATAGCAGAGGACAGGACAGGCGCTGCGGCGCATCAACCGGGCCTATCCTGTGCCATGCGCGCGGCATAAAGCCCGACTGCGGCAGCGTTCGAGACGTTGAGCGATCCGAACCCGCCAGCGCTTGGCACCCGTACGATCAGATCGCAGGTCTCGCGCGTCTTGTCGCGCAGGCCCGGCCCTTCAGCCCCCAGAACCAGTCCGACTGGCCCCGGCGGAAAACGTGCCACCCCTTCGGCCAGCGTCACGTCCCCGGTTCCGTCGAGGCCCAACAGCACATAGCCCATCGCCTTCAGGGCTTCCATCTCCTCGGCCAGATTGCGAACGCGCAAGTAAGGCTGACGCTCCAGCGCGCCGCTCGCGGTCTTTGCGAGCGCGCCGGTTTCCGGGGCAGCATGGCGCTGCGTTGCGATCACGGCCTTTGCGCCAAAAACCTCGGCCGAACGCAGGATCGCGCCCACATTATGCGGGTCGGACACCCGGTCCAGCAAGACCACTAGCCCGCATCCCCCCTCGGGCGCGCAGACCTCGGCCACTGGGCCCCAGTCCAGCGGGCGCACTTCCAATGCCGCGCCCTGATGCACCGCTTGGCTGTCCAGGGGCGCTGCGAATTTGCGCGGGTCGCTGATTTCCGGCTCCATGCCAGAGGCCGCCACGGCATCCGCCAGCTTGTCAGCGGCGTTGCGGGTCAGGATCAGGCGGCGTTTGTCACGAGCGGGGTTTTTCAGCGCATCTTCAACCGCATGCAGGCCAAAAAGCCACAGCGTTTCCTGCGCGCTCGCGCGCCGCGCCTTTTCCTTGTCGATCACCCATGTGGGTTTTTTCATCACGCATTCCCCTGATTTCAGGGGGCGACAATGCGGCAGGGGGGCAGGG
>SKWJ01000393.1 GCA_007128995.1 Paracoccaceae bacterium | reverse complement strand
CAACAATCGCCCCAAGTGGCACATACCCGGCTGCAAACCCCTTTGACAGGACCACGATATCCGGTGAAAGCCCCCAATGTTCCAGCGCCAGAAAGCGCCCGGTCCGCCCGGCCCCCGTCATGACTTCATCAAGGATCAGAAGCACGCCATGGCGGCGGCAGATCTCCTCTATCGCCTGCATATAGCCCGCAGGCGGAACCAGCGCGCCTGTCGATGCGCCGCCGATCGGTTCCACAAGGAACGCCAGAACTGTTTCTGGCCCCTGCGCGAGGATCTCGTCCTCCAGCATGGCCGCATAATGCGCACCGGTCGCCGGGTCTTCGGGATCAAGACCATCCAGATAGGCGCGTGGCGCGGGGATCTTGGGCATCGCGCGCATCATTGGCGCAAAGGGATCTGTCAGCGGCGCATAGCCCGTGACCGCCAGCGCGCCCAGCGTGCAGCCGTGATAGCTGGGCGCGCGGCTGATCACTTTCCAGCGCCCTGTCTGCCCGACAGCAATTGCGTGTTGTCGCGCAAGTTTGATCGCGGATTCCACGGCTTCTGACCCGCCAGAGACAAAAAACACCTTGTTCATACCCTCGGGGCACAGCGCTGCGGTCTTTTCCGCCAGCGATTCCGAGGCTTCGGTTTCAAACTGCAGCCGATAGCCGAACGTCGACTTTTCCATCTGGCGGCGCATGGCCTCCAGAACGCGCGGGTTGGAATGGCCGATATTGCACACCATTGCGCCGCTTGAGCCGTCAAGATAGCGATTGCCGTCCACATCCCACATATAAACGCCGCGCGCCTGATCAAGCAGGGGGCGGCGCTGACTGGTCTGGTAGAAAAGATGGCTCATGTTCATTACCCGGGCAGTGCCGCACAATCTTGCGGGCGCAGTGTCATATGCACATGCGCACCCACCTGAAAAGGACGATCGTCGATCATGTTGATCGCCTGCAAGTGCAGGTCACCGGCGCGCACGAAATAGCGCACGGACTGCCCCTGATAATCAACTGTTTCCACAGTGGCCGGGGCCGAAAACGCCCCATTCTCGGGTGGCATCCGGCGCAACAGCAGTTTCTCGGCGCGGATGACCAGCTTGGCCGCCCCTGCGCTGGCCAGATGCGGGGCCCGGGCCGATGGCACGGTGATCTTGCCGAAGACCGGCACCTCCAGTATTGCCCCGTCTGCACCGCGCGACAGGCAGCGCCCGTCCAGGATATTGGACGCACCAAGAAACCGCGCAACAAATTCGCTGGCCGGGGTATTATAGACGTCCTCGGGCGCACCCACCTGTTCAACGCGGCCATCTGACATGACGACGATCTGATCGGACATGGCCAGCGCTTCGGACTGGTCATGCGTGACAAACACGGTCGTCACCCCGATCCGCGCCTGAATATTCTTCAATTCGACCCGCATATCCTCGCGCAGATTGGCATCCAGTGCCGAAAGCGGTTCATCCAGAAGCAGGACATCCGGTTCGATCACGATCGCACGGGCGAGGGCAATGCGCTGTTGCTGCCCGCCGGACAGGGCCTTGGGGTAACGCGCGGCCACCTGCGGCAACTGCACCAGATCCAGCGCATCTTGCACGCGGCGTGCGATCTCGGATTTGGACACATTGCGGTAGCGCAGCCCGAAAGCCACATTCTCGGCCACGGTCTTGTGCGGGAACAGCGCGTAATTCTGAAAGACCAGCCCCAGATTGCGCTTGTGGATGGGCACATCATTGACGCGCTTGCCATTGATTATGATCTCGCCCTCGCTTGGGTCCAGAAGTCCCGCAATCATGCGCAGGGTCGTGGTCTTGCCGCAGCCTGATGGCCCAAGCAGCGTGACAAACGCTCCATCCGCGATGGCAAGCGATGTTTCCTCGACCGCCGTGAACGTGCCGAAGCGCTTGACGATATTGTTGAGTTGAACCGAACTCACGATGGCGACCCCTTGTCAGGAAATCCCGCGCCTGTGATCAGGCGCGGGCTCAGGTTTCAGAACCCGCGCTGCACGCGGGCGAAGGTTTCCGACCATTCCGCCTCATTTCCGTTCCAGTAGACCGGATCTGCAAAGGTCAGGGATTCGAGCGTGCCTGTCGGATCGAACGCCGGCAAGGTGGGGATCTTGTCACCCAGCTCGACCTTGGTCCCATCCAGCGCGGGCGGGTAATTCTGCCCCTCGGCCACCGCAATCGAGGTTTCGGGCGCCAGCATGAAGTTCAGAAGTTCCTCGCAGGCTTCGACCGGAGAGCCGCGCAACACAAACAGACATTCCTGCCAGCCAAAGCTGTTGGGCGCGTCATAATAGCCGATATCGTGGCCCTGTTCCTGAAGCGCCGCGATCCGGCCCGACCAGCCTTCGGTGACATAGATTTCCTCTTCGGCCAGCAGGCTCATCAATTCCGCCCCGGACCCCCAGTATTTCAGCGCCAGATCCCGGTGCGTGCGGATCGCATCCCATGCGGCCTCCATGTCCTGAATGTCGTTCGGGTGCTGGCCCGTTTGCAGCGCGGCATACCACAGGCGCGTGCGCCAGTCGCTCCAGCCACCGATCTTGCCCTGATAGGCGGGATCTAGCAGGATCGTGGCGCCCTTCTCGCGGATTTCCTCATCCGAGATGTAGGCCCGGTTATACGCAAGCCCGGTCGTGCCATAATTATAGGGAACAGCGGACAGATGATCGGGCGTGATGCTGCGGAAGGCATTGGTCAATGCATCCATCACAAGGTCCATATTCGGGATATTGTCGAGGTTCAGTTCGACATCCAGCCCGAAATTCACATAGCGCGCATAGTCGAACACACCCGATAGATGCGCGATGTTATATTCGCCCTCTCGCGACGAACGGACTTGCGCAAGGTATTCATCCCCGCCCGCAAACGTGCCATCCACCACAGTTATTCCGGTTGCGGCTGTATAGGGGTCGAAGGCATGGCGGCGGAACGCTTCCGACACAACGCCGCCCCAGCCATCAAACCGGACCTGTGTGACATCCTGTGCGAAGGCCATTTTTGCAAAAGGCGTCTGCACGCCGTAAGCGACACCGGCTGCACCGATCAGACCCAGAAAACTGCGGCGATCCAGATCCCCGTTGCGGTAGCGTTCCAGCAGGCGTTCATAACGTTTGGTATTGTCCATGTCTCTCTCCTTGTCGGGATTGTTGTCGGGGTTGGGGTTCGCGCAGTTCTTACATGCCGCGCTTCATGGCTAATCTGCGGGCAATCGCCGCCCCCAGAAGGGGCAGGCCGACCGTGATGACAATCATCACGGTGCCCAATGCGTTGATTTCGGGACTGATCGAGTTGCGCAGCATCGAGAAGATCTGCGTCGGCACGGTTTCCACGCCCCCCGGCTTCCAGAACAGTGTCCCGGTGATGTCGTCGAAGGAAATCGTGAAGGCAAATAGCGCCCCTGCCGCCACTGCGGGCATCAAGAGCGGCAGCGTCACAGAAAGGAAAGTCTGCACAGGCGAGGCCCCAAGGCTGAGCGCGGCCTCTTCAACATCGCGGCGGATGCTGACCAGACGCGCCT
>SKWJ01000533.1 GCA_007128995.1 Paracoccaceae bacterium | reverse complement strand
TGCAACTCTTGATGAATGAACCGCAAACCAGCGGCATGCGCTTCAGCGGCACTGGCAAGGGCAAGCGGCGCATCGTTGAGCAGGATACGCCCCAAATCCGGAGCCTCTAGACCAGCGATAAGCTTGATAAGGGTGGATTTGCCCGCGCCATTTTCCCCCATCAAGGCATGTACCTCGCCCGCACGAAACTGCACCGTCACGTCGTCAAGGGCCTGAACTGCACCATAACTGCGGCTCAGACCCTCAAGTGTCAGGACGTGCTTGTGGGGGTCAGACGGCACTCACTGAGTGTCCACATTGGCCGAAGTCACCAGAACGGTGGGGACATAGATCGCACGCTGAACGATCTCCTCACCTGCAAGGATTCGGGCGACAGTATCCGCAGCGGTTCGCCCGATCCCGGCAAAATCCTGTGCGACCGATGCCTCGAAATTGCCCCCGGCGGCGATTGCTTCGCGGGCTTGGGGATTGGCATCGATCCCAGTAATGACAATGCTTTCATCCGCGCGTCCAGCATCTTCTATAGCCTGAAGTGCGCCCAGTCCCGGCTGATCCCAAGCCGCCCAGACCGCGGCGATGCTGCCCGGTTGCGGGTTGGCCGCCAGAACGGCTTCCATCTGGGCGCGGCTGTCGGCAATGCCACCATCACTGACGTCCGGGGTGATCCTTGCAAGGATATCAATATCCGGAAAATTGCCAAAAACCGCATCAGCGATCACACCACGTACCTGAACCGGTGGGAACGCGTCAAAAGTGAACATCACGACATTCCCCTCGCCGCCGATGCGATTGGCAACATACACCGCCGTTTCTGCTGCCATCGCATACCCGTTCGAGGTGACATTCGCGACGATCAGCGGATCACTGCCTGCATCCATACCGACAACAGGGATCCCGGCATCCGCAGCGGTGGCAAGCCCTGCACCGACCTGACTGGGATCGACATTGATCACGATTGCATCGACATTCTGAGTGACCGCATCCTCTATACGGCTGATGACGGCCGCCACATCACCGGCAGTATCGATCACATTCACATCCCAGCCGAGTTCGGCAGCGCGTTCTGAAAACGCCTCGACATAAAACTGTGTCCCCGGCTGCGCCAGGTAAGGCGTGATGACGGCAATATCCTGCGCGTAAACCGCGCTGCTGGTCACCAGTGCCAAACTTAGTGATACACCAGCGATGCCAAAGGTCTTTTGTACCATAGTCTGCCCTCCCCGGGTGGCATTGTTGTCAATCCGGAACAGGGATACATAAAGACAGCGCCTTGTCCAGACGACAGGCATGCGGGGGATGGAGTGCGTTTGGATGCAGGGGAAATTGCTGATCGGTATCGACATCGGAACGACTTCGGTCAAGGCGGTTCTGGTCGGATCGGATGGCACGCGGCTGGATGCTTACAGTTGCACCTACCCGATCCAGCGCCCAGAACCGGGATGGGTCGAGCAGAACCCGAAAGACTGGTTCGGCCATGTTTTTGCTGCGCTCGATCAGTTTGCCGCGCATCCGCGCGCTGATGAGGTTACCGCCGTCGGGATTACTTCGCAGGTAAATACGCATGTCTTTTGCGACAGTTCCTTCGCCCCGCTCATGCCGGCGATTACATGGGCAGACACCCGCGCTAAGGATCAAGCCACGGCCCTTGATGCGCAGTTGGATGATATTGCGAAAATTGCGGCGCTGGGTGCTCCGATCCCGCTTGACGCAAGCCATGCCCTGCCCCGGATGGCATGGGTTCGCGACAACCGGCCTGACCTGTGGGCGCGCTCGGCGCATGTCCTGCTGCCAAAGGATTTCTTGATCGCACACCTGACGGGGTCTGCGGTTGCAGATCCACTTTCGGCGGTCGGGCTTGTCGGGACAGATCATATCTATGCGGACGCGGTCACAGGGCTGATTAACGGGGCTGCGTCCCGCCTGCCCCGACTGCATGACCCGCTTGACGTTGCAGGTGTGATTTGCGCAGGACAGAAATTTGCAGGCATCCCTGTTGTGTGCGGCACGATGGATGCATGGGCGTCAATGTTCGGTGTTGGTGTCGTATCCGAGGGACAGGTCATGAACCTGTGCGGCACATCCGATGTTCTTGGGCTGATCTCGGAGCGCCATGCGCCGACTGCAGGTGTCATCACCTTTCCCCCATGGCGCGGCATTCGCCTGCATGCTGCCCCCACACAGGCAGGTGGCGCGGCACTTGGCTGGCTTGCCGATCTGTTCGAGATGCCCCCTGACCATGTCGCGTCTCTTGCCGCGCAAGCACCGATCACGGCAACAAGTCCACTGTTTCTGCCGCATCTGGAAGGAGAGCGCGCCCCGCTTTGGGACAGTGCAACGCGCGGCACATTTGCCGGGCTTTCCGGCGGATGCGGGCGTGCCGAGATGGCTGCGGCCGTCTTGGAAGGCGTCGCCTTCTCTGCCCGTATGGCGCTCGAGGCTGTCGAGGCATCCGGCATGTGCCACGCCACGCAAATCCAGATTGGCGGCGGCGGGGCTGCTTCGCGCGTCTGGCGTCAGATCAGGGCGAATGTTCTGGGCAGACCGCTCTTGCGCATGGGCGCAGACGAGCCGGGTGCCCTTGGTGCTGCGGTCATGGCCGGAGTCGGGACAGGGCTGGTGCCAGACCTGCGCGACGCTGTGAACAGATTGGTCACGGTGACGGAAGAAACCGTCCCGGATGAAACCGTCCTGTCCCGCGCCGATACGCGCTACAAGCTGTTTTGCGACCTCTATCGCGCAGCAAGGCCAGTCAATGCCGCCCTGTCGGGGGAAGCGTCGGCCTGAACCGACGATCCGCACTGTAACCAACAAAGCGTCAGCGCAGTCCTGAACTGTGTGATGCTGTCGATGCGGACAGCCGTACCGCAGCTGTCATCATCTTGTCAAAAGTCGTTTTCATGCTGCAATGCGGCGTTGCGAACAGGCAATGCCCGCTAAAGCTGTGTCAAAGCTTCAGAAGTGACACCGACCGCGTGACAAGAGAGGCAATTTCATGAGCAGAATGTTCTCCGGCGTCTGGCCCCTCATGCTCGGGATTTTCCTGATCATGCTTGGCAATGGCATGCATTTTACCCTGATCGGGCTGCGTGGCGGGCTGGAGGGATTTTCGTCGGCGGAACTGGCGGTCGTCACGTCAGCCTATTTTTTAGGTTTCCTCTCCGGGGCGCGTGTCACCCCGATCATGATCCGGCATGTTGGTCATGTCAGGGTCTTCGCAGCCCTTGGCAGTTTCATGTCGGCCGCATTGATCGCCTTTCCGCTTCTGGCGGAACCCTGGGCCTGGACAATCTTGCGGGTGCTGATCGGGTTTTGCATGTCGGGTATCTATGTCGCGGCAGAAAGCTGGCTGAACAATGCGGCCACGAATGAGACGCGGGGCAAGGTGTTGTCGGCCTATATGATCGCGCAGACATTGGGGATCATCGGGGCGCAGGGCCTTCTGACCTTGGGGGATGCTGCAACTTCGGTGCTCTTTATCGGTGCCTCGATCCTCGTGTCGATCTCATTCGCACCGATCCTGCTGTCCGCAACCCCT
>SKWJ01000236.1 GCA_007128995.1 Paracoccaceae bacterium | reverse complement strand
GAGCGCAACGATGCCATCCACCGCCAGATGCTGGACGCGGCCGCGCGCCGCCCTCGCAGCCGCGACGATCTTCTTGACCGCATGCGCGGAGGTGGTTTCTGACATCCCGCCCAGCGCCTGCCCGCCGGTGGGAGTACAGCCGGGCCGAGCAGGCCCGTGTGGCCGGGGAAGTGGCCGCGCTGCCGGAAGGCGCCTTGATTGCTGAATGGCTGGCGGATTATGCGGTGTTGAGGGAACAGGTGCGTGCGTGCGCACCATAGAACATTTCAGGCGCGTGAGACAAAAACACCTTCAGGTCAGCTCGCTTCGTCGGGATCGCGCAGGATCACTTCCGGTTCATCATGAATTTGCGACTCATCCATGGAAGTAGTGTGCATCCCCCAGCCAGAAAAGGGTCGGATCAGCTGCGTAAACGCCTCTGCGTCAAGCACCTGGTCATCGACATGAATGACAAGATCACCGTCCTCGTCATCTGAAACCACGCATTTCAGCACATGGCCTCGCGCTGACCATTCCTGATACTTTTCCGGCATTCGATCTGGGGGCGACCTTTGGGTATCTCGACCGGTCGGTTGGCGGGATCAGCAATGCTCGCATCTTGCGGTGCGATGATATCGTTGAACACATCGAGGATTTCAAGGTCGGTCATGTCCTCGATCCTGGGCCCAAGCTTGAGGTTGACCTTACCATAGGCCGCTTTTGCATGCTCGATGATGGCGTGCTCCTCCTCTCGCCATGTACGAACCTGATCGATTGTGGAGTGTGGTGGACGTTGCGCGCGCAAAACGGTTCTTCATATGGTTGACTGCGGTGGCTTTGCCAAACGGAGTAAAATTACATGTTGGAAACACAACTTATTACCCAATTTTACCCGATTGGGTTAATATTTGTTCATTTTCTGCCCAAAAAAAATGCAAGTATCCCGAAGTGTCCGGTTGCAAAGAACGACCAGGACGGAACGAGCGCATTTTCTTACCTGACAGCGCGCGTAGTAAGAAAGGGAGGATGACATGACTGATACGTTCAACGGGTTTTGCAGGAAGAGATCCCTTGCTGGGCTAATCGGTGCGGCGTGCATCGCGATCGGGCTAGGTGAAGCTGTCTTCGCCCAAGAGCATACGCTGCGCGTCGCGTCTGTCGCATCGCAGGGCAACATTGACTACGACTACCTAGAACGACTGGCCAAAATGGTCAATGAACGGTCAGATGGTCGTATCGCATTCCGGATGTTCCACGGCTCACAGCTTGGCTCCATTACGGAGCAGATCTCGGGTGTGAGCAGCGGTGCGATCGACATGACGCTGCACGATTTCGCGGCGCTGGCGCCCTATGCTGAAGACATCGCAGTCTTCAATGCACCCTACATTTACGACGACGGTGCCCACGCCCTTGCGGCCACGGACCCACAGAACTCAAGCGTTATGCAGGAATTCAACGAGAAGGTCATTAGGGCGGGCAACATCCGCGTCCTGGGTGGCCTCTATCGCGGAGCCCGGCAATTGACGGCCAACTTCCCTGTCAAGGAACTGGCAGATATGGAGGGCCGGAACTTTCGCGGCGTACCGCTACCGATCTGGACGACCATGCTGAGAGGGATGGGCGCAATCCCAACTCCTGTAGAATGGGCTGAGGTGCCCGCAGCGCTCGCGACAGGGCTTGTCGTGGGGCAGGAAAATCCGCTCTCCGGCATCTACGAATCTAGGATCTACGAGGTGCAGCCCTATGTTATGATCACTGGACACATGCAGTCGGTGCTGGGCCTCTTAATTAACGATGACACTTGGCAATCCCTGTCCGAGGAGGACAAGGCGATCTTTCGCTCTGCTGTGGATGAGATGGCGGCTTGGTCTCTGGATCGCGTGGCCTCCGAGGAGCAGACGATCATAGAGAATCTGCGCGCCGAGGGCGTGACAGTGCTCGAGGCTGATGACGGGTTGAATGTCGAAGCGTTCCAGGCCGCAGTGCTGGAGCAGGTGGCAAAGGATTTCCCCCAGTGGGAAGGCTACATCGCATCCATCCGGGATCTGCAGTAAGCACCACTCCAAATGCCCCGTGGCCGCGCTGGATTGCCGGTGCGGCCGCCCCCCCCCCTTAATTTCCGAAGGTGCTGAAAATGCGTGCTGTCCGCGCCCTGCGCATGAGCTATCTCTGTTTATCGGTTGCTCTTCTGGCGCTGATCACGGCGCTGCCGGCGATCCAAGTGGTGATGCGCAACATCTTCGCCTATCCGCTTATCGGATCAGAGGAATACACGAAGTATTTCTTAATCTGCCTGACTTTCATGGCGGCACCAGTCGCGGCATCGGGCGCAGGCATGATCGTGATGGACGAATTGCGGAAGATCCTGCCCAAGGTGCTCCGGGTACCGCTAACGGCGCTGATCCTGCTGGCCTGCGCCGGTGTCTTTGCCCTCGTCGCCTGGTCCGCAATGGTGACCTCAATGAAGAATGCCCATGTCTCCACCGCGCTCGGCCTGCCGTTCTGGGTTTTCATTCTGCCGGGCACGCTGGGCTTCTCGATCTTGGCAGTTGAATACGCCACGCAGTTTGCAAGCTTTATTAGAAATGGCGAGGCCAGCTATGGCGCTGATGCCATCGCCGAGGACGTGCTTGGCGTGGAGCCGTCTGACGGCAGCGCCGGGTCGGTTTAGGAGGCAAAGATGGGAATTCTTGTAGGTCTCGCATTCGTCGTCCTGTTCCTTTTGGGCTTCCCGGTGGTCATAGCAATGGCGCTTCCGGCCGCGCTTTACATCGTGATGCAGGGTTTCCCGATCGATGTGATCGCGCAACGCTTAGTGTTCTCGATTGATTCCTTCACGCTGGTAGCAATCCCGGTCTTTATCATGGCGGGAAACTTGATGAACAGCGCGGGTATAACCACGCGGATCTTCAGCTTTGCCAACATTGTCGTGGGCCGCATTTCCGGGGGGCTCGCGCAGGTGAACATCTTCGCCAGCCTCATTTTCGCCGGCATGTCGGGTGCTGCGCTGGCAGATGTGGGCGGGCTCGGCCGGATCGAGATCAAGGCGCTGCGTGAACAGGGATTCAGCGCAGCCTTCGCAGCAGCTGTCACCGCTGCCTCAGCCACCATCGGACCGATCTTTCCTCCCAGCATCATTCTCATAATCTACGGTGCCGTCACCAACACCTCCATCGTCAGCCTCCTGCTGGCAGGCATCATACCCGCGCTGCTTTGCGTCGTCATGCTCATGATCACAGTCGCCATCCTGGCGAAGGTGCGCAAATTTCCTAGGGCTGAACGCTGGCCCACGCGGCAAGAGGTTGTGCAGGGCGGCGGATCAGCACTTCCCGCGCTACTGGCGCCAGTCTTCCTTGTCGGAGGGATGCTCACTGGCTGGTTCACGCCGACCGAAGCGGCATCCGTCGTCGTGGTCTACATCATCGCCATCAGCGCGCTGATCTACCGCGACCTGAGCTGGGCGCATCTGCTAACCTCGGCGGTGGACACGGTGAAGGCATCCGGCGCGATCTTGATCATCGTCGCTGCGGCGCAACTGCTTGGCTGGGTCTTCACCATGG
>SKWJ01000363.1 GCA_007128995.1 Paracoccaceae bacterium | reverse complement strand
CCATGGTAACAGCGCGGCTGGCATATTCGGAAAACCACCTTCGGTTCCAAAGCCCTGTCAGCTGGTCACGCACAGATTTCTCGTGCAATTCCTGCCGCAACCGGACATTGGCCACAGCCAGCGAAATCTGTTCTCCACAGATCAGGGAAATATCCCAGCGGTTTCGCAAAACTTCATCGCGCATATGGCGCATGATCCCACCTTCTTCGAACCCATCAAAGACAATGTGCATCAGCCCGATAGTTTCTCCATGTGCGATGATGGGCAGGCAGAAATAGGGTGTCCCGGGTTTGTCGACATGGTCACAGACAAATTCAATGGGCTTGAGGCCATAGGCATAGGCGCGCCCGCGGCGCAACGCCCAGCATTCGTCTGGCAGGATATGAGCAGCAAATTCCGGAAGGGTTCCCCAGCTTGCCACCAACTCAAGCATGGTGCGCGATGAATCGTAGATATACAGCGCGCCATCAGCTTCCGGGATCAGCGTATGCATTGCCCGTTTGATCACCATCAGCAATTCGTCAAAGGATTTTGCCGAGTAGAGCCATTCGCTGGTCAGCGCCAGCAGATGGCGCTCGGACTGGCGCAGCGCTTCGGCATGGCGCATTTCCTCATTCTGGCTTTCCAGCAGCTTGCGTTCGGTGATGTCGCGCATGGTCGAGATGAAATGCGTGTGCCGCCCTGCCCCATCATAAACCGGGGTGATCTTCAGATCGACCCAGAACGGCTCTCCCGATTTGGTATAGTTCAGGATATCAACCCGGATCTCACGTCGTTGGCGGCAGGCAAGCGTGATCTGGCGCCCTGTCTCAGGATCCGTCTCCTCGCCCTGCAGGATAAGTCCTGGTTCTGACCCCGCCATATCTTCCAGCCCATAGCCTGTTTGCGCCGAGAATGCAGGGTTCACCCATAGCGCCCGGCGTTCCGGGTCAGAGATGACAACACCGTCTGAAGAGTGCCGCATCACGAGATCGGCATAGAATGCCTCACTGTCATCTCGCGCCGAGATCGGGTTGTCCTTTGCGCACATGCGGGCGCCCCTTGTTCCAGTTCCGTGCTCGCGCGGAGGATGCCACGAAGTTCTTAACCTGATCTTGCTGATCGGTCCATTTTCCGGGGCCTGCGTGACATGCCCCGGTCAAGGCGTTAGGCTGCCCCCCATATGGATGCGCTTCAGCGCCAACCTCTGACTGACGGAGTAACCTATGCGAGACGAACCAACCGACCTGAAAGCCCTGCTGAAAGACCCTTCCCTGCTTGAAACGCGGGGCTTCGTTGCCGGAGAATGGATTGCAGCAGACGATGGCGCGACTTTCGAAGTGCGCAATCCCGCGCGCGGCGACGTGATCGCCCGCGTTGCTGATCTGGGCCGCGCCGAGACCGCACGCGCCATTGCCGCCGCCGACCATGCGCGCCATGACTGGGCCGCCCGCACAGGCAAGGACCGCGCGGCGATCCTGCGCAAATGGTTCGACCTGATGATGGAGCATCAGGAAGATCTGGCGCTGATCCTGACCGCAGAAATGGGCAAGCCGCTGACCGAGGCGCGCGGTGAAATCGCCTATGGGGCAAGTTATATCGAATGGTTTGGCGAAGAGGCCAAGCGCGTATACGGAGAACTGATTCCCGGCCACCAGTCCGACAAGCGTCTGAGCGTAATCCGCCAGCCGATCGGGGTTGCGGCCTCGATCACCCCCTGGAACTTCCCCAATGCGATGATCGCCCGAAAGGTCGCACCCGCACTTGCAGTCGGCTGCGGGTTCGTCGCCCGCCCGGCGGCAGAAACCCCGCTCTCGGCTCTGGCGATGGCCGTGCTTGCAGAGCGCGCGGGCCTGCCCAAGGGTGTGTTTTCGATGATCCCCTCGTCGCGGGCCTCCGATATCGGCAAGGAGTTCTGTGAAAACCCGATCGTGCGCAAACTCACCTTCACCGGCTCGACCGAAGTCGGTCGCATTCTGCTTCGTCAGGCTGCTGATCAGGTGATGAAATGCTCGATGGAACTGGGCGGCAATGCGCCTTTCATCGTCTTTGACGATGCTGATCTGGACGCCGCCGTCGCTGGCGCGATCATGTCGAAATACCGCAATAATGGGCAGACCTGCGTCTGTGCGAACCGGATCTATGTGCAATCCGGGATCTATGACGCCTTCGCCGCCAAGCTGACCGCAGAGGTCGAAAAGCTGACGGTGGGGGACGGGTTTCAAAGTGGTACCGATCTTGGCCCGCTGATCAACGAAGAGGCGATCCTGAAGGTCGAGGCCCATATCCGCGATGCACAGGAAAAGGGCGGACAGCTACTGACCGGTGGACGCCGGCATGGCAATGGCGGCAGCTTCTTCGAGCCAACGGTCATGACAGGCATTACCCCGGAAATGGTCGTGGCACAGGAAGAAACCTTCGGCCCATTTGCCCCGCTTTTCCGTTTCGAGACCGAGGACGAAGCGATTGCACAGGCCAATGACACAATCTTCGGCCTGGCCTGCTATTTCTACGCCCGCGATATAGGGCGTATCACCCGCGTCCAGGAAGCGCTGGAATATGGCATTGTCGGGGTCAATACCGGGATCATCTCCACTGAGCTCGCGCCCTTTGGCGGGGTCAAGCAATCCGGGCTGGGCCGCGAAGGGTCGCGCCATGGAATTGAGGATTATCTCGAAATGAAATACATCTGCCTGAGTGTGTGAGCGCCAGCGTCGGATATCTTGCCGGAGGGCCCATGCCCGACACGGGCCGCGGGGGCTCGATGCCCCCAAGGTCCGCCCCGGGTTTGCGACGCTTCACGCCGAAGGCCAAAGCGCGCGCAAATGCTCTTCGATCCGTTGCGGCGCAGCAAATTCCAGCCGCACCGGCAGCACCAGCACCTTCGCGCGAAATCTTGGCGGCAGGCGTACAGCATCCTTTTCGGTGGTTACAAGCTGGGCGCCCAGCGCCGTTGCCTCCAGTTCCAGGCGCGCCATCAGGGCCTCGGTCAAGGGCTGGTGATCGCTCAGCGCTTCTGCCCGGATCAGCTCTGCCCCTTCCGCGCGCAAGCTTGCAAAGAATTTTTCCGGTCGTCCGATCCCGGCAAAGGCCAGCACGCGCAACCCCTGCCAGCGCAATCCCATCTGCAGAGGTCGCAGACTGGCGCGTAGCACCGGCCGACCTGCGATTTCACCCGTAGGCCCGAAGCGGCGCTGCATCTCAGCCGGACCGATGCTCACCACCAGATGGGCCCTTGCCAGACCCATCACCACGGGTTCACGCAACGGCCCGGCGGGCAATACACGATGATTGCCAAACCCTGTCGCAGCATCCACAACGATAAACGACAGATCCTTGGCCAGATCGGGGTTCTGAAACCCGTCATCCATCACGATCACGTCTGCGCCTGCAGCAACTGCCGCGCGCGCACCGGCGGCCCGGTCGCGCGCCACCCATACAGGCGCAAACGCCGCCATCAACAGCGGTTCATCTCCCACATCGGCGGCGCTATGGGACCGGATATCAACAGCGATCGGCCCGGCTTCGGTCCCGCCAAATCCACGCGACAGCACTTGAGGCGCATGCCCCATGGCCT
>SKWJ01000405.1 GCA_007128995.1 Paracoccaceae bacterium | reverse complement strand
TGCGCAAACGGCTCTGGCGCGGCTGCGGCTGGACCATATCGACCCGGCCAGTCCGATGTCGCGTCTGGGATCGGGCGATCAGATGCTTGTGCGTATCGCCGCAACTCTGGTGGACGATTCCGGCACGCCCCCGTGGCTTTATGTCATGGACGAACCGACAGCAGCCCTGACCGGTGTTGAAGCAGAGGCGCTGTTTGCCGTGATCGGTGAATTGCGCGCCGCCGGGGCAGGGGTGATCTATGTGTCGCACCGGATGGCAGAGGTCATGCGCCTGTCGGACAAGGTCAGCGTATTGCGCGATGGACGTCTGACATCAAGCCTGCCCATTGCCCAGACGGAGGAGCGGACCATCATCCGCGACATGACCGGACGCGACCTGAGCGCACTGTTTCCACCGCGCAGCCAAAGGCCCGACAGCGGTCCGCCGTGTCTGGCGGTTGAGGGTCTGAGTGCTGGGCGCCTGCAGTCCATTTCCTTGACGGTTCAGAAGGGCGAGATACTGGGTATTGCCGGGCTTGCCGGGTCTGGACGCGGGGCGCTATTGCAAGCCCTGATCGGTGCCTTGCCGTGGCGCGCAGGCAAGCTGATACTCGATGGCCGACCTCTTGCGACAGGGGATCCGGCGGCTGGCTGGATGCAGGGACTCGCCTATGTGCCCCGCGAGCGGCGGTCGGAAGGGCTGATGATGCTCGCGGCGATCGCGGACAATGTGACGCTGCCGCATCTTGCACAACTGTCGCATTGGGGCGTGTTTCTGGATCGTCGTGCCGAGGGGCAACAGGTCGATCTTCATGGACGCGATGTGCGCCTGAAATCTTCGGGGCCCGCACAGCCGGTGGTGCAGCTTTCAGGTGGCAATCAGCAAAAGGTGCTGTTCGCGCGCTCCCTTGCAGGCCAACCAAGGGTGCTGCTTCTGGACGAGCCGACACGCGGGGTCGATATCGGGGCGAAGTTTGATATCTATCGCCTCATCCGTCGGCTGGCAGATGATGGAATCAGCGTGATCCTGGCTTCGTCCGATCTTCCTGAACTTCTTGGCCTGTCTGACCGGATCGCTGTGCTGCAAGACGGTCGGCTGGCGCATCTGCTTGGAAATGATGCCCTGTCAGAGGCCGACCTGCTGGAACGGTGTTATGACCAGATAACACCAGGCCTGACGATGGAACATGCTACATGCTGAATCTGATCCGACGTTTCGCGAGCCTTGGAGGAATGATTGCGATCATTGTGTTCTTCTGGCTGAACCTGCCCGACACATTCATGACAGCCCGGAACTGGATCAATATAAGCCAGCAGATCAGCATGCTGGCGGTCATTGCCGCAACCATGACAGTGGTGATGGTGATGGGCGATTTCGATCTCTCGGTCGGGTCCATGGCATCTTTGTCAGGGGTCGTCGCGGCTGTGCTGTTCGTACAGGGCTGGTCGGTTCCGGCAGCCGTATCGGTTGCCTTGGCGGTTGGCCTTGTAGGGGGGCTGTTCAATGGGGTGCTTGTCAGTATCATCGGGATCCTGCCTTTCGTAGCGACGCTGGCCACTTTGACGGTCTATAGTGGACTTGCCTTTGTCGTCAGTGGCGGCGCAACCATCTTCGGCCGCGCGATTCCCGAAGGGTTTTCGGGTTTTGCGCGCTCGGGATTGCCGCTGGCCGAGGTTGATGGCCGGATGCTGTTACTGCCAAATCTGACCATGGTGGCGATGGCGGTTGTCCTGCTGGTCTGGATTGTACTTGAACAGACCACATACGGGCGCAGGCTATATGCGATAGGCGGCAACCGTGAAGCTGCGCGCCTTGCAGGGATCCGCGTCACATGGCTTCGGTTAACGGCCTTTGCTTTCACCGGGGTTGGTGCTGCGATCGCGGGGCTGATGTTCGCGGCGCGCGTCGCCTCGGCCAATCCGACGCAAGGGTCAGGGCTTATGCTGACGGCCATTGCTGCGGTGTTTCTGGGGATGACGCTGACCGAAAACGGCCAGCCGCGCGTCCTCGCCACAGTGGCCGGGGTTGTCGTGCTTGGGGTTCTGGACAATGGCCTGACCCAGATGCGCGTTGACAGCTATATCCGCGAAGTTCTTGTCGGTGTGATCATCATCATGGCAGTCTCGATCAGCGCATTGGGTCGGCGCGGCCTGTTGCGGGGCCAGCGCTGAGCTGACTGAACAAGCAAAGATGAGATGCTGTCGTGCTGTTGCCGCCAGTGCCCCGGTTCAAAGCGGGTTTTGTGCGCCGGCGAAAAACATAAGACGACCCTGAGGATCGTAGATCGGCCGGATACGAAGCCGATTGACAAAGGCCGAACCATCCTTTCGGTAGTTGAGAATGTCGATACTGAAACGGGTCTCGGCGCGCAAAGCCCATCGGATTGCCTCGATCGTATCAGTACAGGTATCCGGCCCTTGCAGGAAACGGCAGTTCCGGCCGACGGCTTCTTCCGGACTGTATCCGGTCTGCTTTTCAAACTCATCGCTGACAAAAATCATCGGATTGTCTGGCAAATGAGGGTCCGAGAACACCACACTCATTTCCTGTTCATCGGCTTCAAGCAGGGTTCTGTAGTCTTTTTGGTCCATAAGTCTCTTCGCTGATCACATATCATGGGGTGTGGCAGGGTTTCATCGCCACGCAGCAGATGTGCCGACGCGGCGGATGTTCTCAGCAGGTTAGCAAACCTGATCTCTGCGCGAAAGCGGCGATTTTCATCGCCATTGCGCGCGGCGTACCAAGTGCAACGCCGCATAAGCGCGCCTCTTGGCGGCGTCGCGCCTAGTCTGAGTTTTGGACTGGATCGAAAGCCTGTCTCGGGATATAGTTTCGCAACAGACCCAAAAAGGGCGTTTCCCGGTCATCCGGGGCAAGAGATCGAGGCAGGAATATGACGGAGATGGTCTTTGGCACCGCGCCAGTGCGCGTGGTAGAGCCTGTAATCCCAAGGTGGTGGCGCACGATCGATAAAGTGACGCTGACATCTGTCCTGTTGCTTATGGCGGTCGGTTTGCTGCTGGGGCTGGCGGCCTCGCCGCCCCTTGCTTCGCGCAACGGGCTACCGCCTTTCTTCTATGTGCAGCGGCAGGTATTCTTCGGAATTCTTGGGATTGTCGCCATGATCCTTGTCTCGATGTGCTCGCCAGAACGCATCCGGCGTCTCGCTGTGGTCGGGTTCTTCATCTCATTGCTTGCATTGATGCTGTTGCCGTTTTTCGGAACAGATTTCGGCAAGGGCGCAGTGCGCTGGTTCAGCCTTGGTTTCGGGTCTTTTCAGCCCTCAGAGTTTCTCAAGCCGATGCTGGCGGTCTTCGCAGCCTGGTTGATGGCCTCGGGACAGGAACCAGATGGCCCGCCCGGCAAGACGCTCTCGCTGGGGTTTACAATTCTGGTGCTGGGCCTTCTGGTTATCCAGCCGGATTTCGGGCAAGCGGCGCTGATCGCTGCGGGCTGGATGGTGATGTATTTCATTGCGGGCGCACCAATGATCCTGCTGATCGGGATTGCCGGGCTTGTTCTTGCGGGTGGCTATCTGGCCTATGGCAGCTCTGAGCACTTCGCCCGCCGCATCGATG
>SKWJ01000420.1 GCA_007128995.1 Paracoccaceae bacterium | reverse complement strand
TTCTTCGCCAGGTCCAGCCCGACCGTGATAATCTCTGACATGACCGCTCCCCTTTGTGGATCCTCGCAGACCCACCTTGGCACATCGATGCCGTCGGGGGGCGGTCACATCATCAACGCCTCTCCGATATAACCGATCTCCTTTGTGGATCTGCGCACACCCGCTTTGGCAAACAGTTGCCGACGGGCACATCATCAATGCCAGGCTACCTGAGAACATAACCCCCGTCGACGATAATGTCCTGCCCCATGAGAAACCCCGGAGCCCCTGCAGCAAGAAAGAAAACGACATCTGCAATCTCTTGGACGGTGGCCAGTCGGCCGACAGGTACCTTCGAGATCATATCCGAATTCCAAGGTATTCCCGCAACGCTGTCCACGCTCATCACATTTCTTCCAGGATTGAATTTATCCCGCATGGAGTCTATGCCCATATCCTGAAGCGGGTTCGTTGCAACCGGGCCAGGACTTACGGAGTTGACAATTATATTGTCCTTGCACAGCTCCGCCGCCATCGATTTTGTCAGATGAACAAGGGCGGCTTTGGTCAGGCCATAAAGGGCGCGCTGTGGCGCTGTTACATATGCAAGCTGGCTTGATACGTTGATGATGCGGCCGCCCCCGGCGGCACGCATCAACGGGAGGACCGCCTGACCTGCAAAGAAAGCGGCGCCTATATTTACCGAAATCATTCGGTCGAATGTTTCGCGATCGTATTCGCCAAAATCGAATGGCGCTCGAAGCCCGGCATTGTTGATCAGAATGTCAACACGGCCAAAGATTTTGTCAGCCAGCGCCACCATTTCTTCCGGCATTCCCGCCAAGCCTAAGTCGAAGACGGCAGAATGAACCTCGCCGCATCCCTCGACTGCCGAGCACTCCTCAGCGGCCTCCGCCAGTTGAGCTTCTGTCCGATCGGCGACAAGCAGAAGATTTGCGCCCTCGCGCGCTAGCCTCAGGGCGACGGCCCTTCCAATTCCACTCGATGTGGACGCACCGGTCACGATCACGAACTTATCCTGTAGGTCGCGCATTGTATCACCTTGTCCATTTGCTGCACTATTGGCTCATCACCGATAGCGGCCGGGTATTTTCTCAGAAGTTCAATTTGACTATGCGTCAGCCCCAAAACCTTTGCAAGTGGACCTCGCCGCGCAGGGGGCATTCGATCAAACGACGATGGATTTGGTCTGCCTGTCGACGTCACCATTTCATCGCTAAATTGAGCTATCCTTCAATATGGTCTTGACAACAAAGGTATCGTTGCACGTACACTGCCCACCTCGCACCGCACCTGGGAATCTCGTCATCGGAGGTTGGCGCTGTTCCTCCCAGAAATCGCACTGGACCCACAATCAGCTTGACCCAAAACGCCTTGAACGCCCAGTAGTACCCGTGAAGGCAGTGCTGGGATCACGCATCGACCGCGTGCCCCAGCAGCTGAGCAATCTGCAAGGGAGTGTCGCAACTTGGAGATCCGCCAGATCCGCTTCTTTCTTGCGATCGCGCGTGCCGGCAGTTTTTCGGTCGCCGCCGTCAAGCTCGGCGTACCGCAACCGATGCTGAGTAGGCAACTCCAACGTCTCGAGGCCGAGATCGGGGTGTCACTTTTTCACCGCGATGGCCGCGGCGTGCAACTGAGTGCGGCCGGTGAGACCTTTCTCGAATATGCCACCACGATCATCGAGACGACCGACCATGCGATGGCGGACCTTCTCTTGCAGACCCGATCACCGACGGGCGGGGTCGTGTTGGGCATGCCGCCTTCGACCGGGCGCATTCTCTCCATCCCCTTCGCCCAGGCTCTTGGCGGGCGATACCCGCGCATCGCATTGCGAATCGTCGAGGGTTACAGCGGCCATGTGCTCGAATGGCTTCAATCGGGGCAACTTGACCTCGCACTTCTTTACGAGGCGGCGATGCGGTCGACCCTGATCGCAGATCCGGTCCTTGACGAGGATCTTTACTGCTTTGGTGCCCCGCAGGATATCACGCGAATTGACGACGGCACCGGGACGTTGCCCCTTGCCTGCATTGCTAAACATCCCTTGATCCTGCCGCGCCGCCCCCACGGGCTTCGCCTCTATCTTGAGCAGATGGCAAAGCAGAATGGCCTGTCGTTACGCGTCGCGCTGGAGGTGGACGCGCTTCATACCACCTTCGAGGCGGCGCGGGCGCGGATCGGTCTAGCCATCATGCCACGTTCAGCCATGGCAGACGGGCTGCTGGCGGGGACGCTTATGGTGCGCAAGATCGTCGATCCGGTTCTGACGCGGACGCTGTTTCTGGCTACCGGGCCGAAGCGGTCCACTTTTGCGACGCAGGGCGAGCTCGTGAGGCTGATGAAAGCCGTCATTGTCAGCAATCTCGAACGCGGGAGCTGGCGCACGCCCCTTGGGTCTGCGCCTGAATAGCCGGAAATGGGTGGTCCCGGCCCCGCCGCGAGGCCGGGTCCGCAACTACCATCAGTGGGTGACCCATAACTGCTATACAGGTGACATCGAAAATCCGGGCGACTATCTCTGATTTACAATAGGTTGGAGAATACCAATGACGAGGGTCGCGACCGACGACGGTATCAATCTTCATGTCGAAGAGACGGGCACCGGAATTCCCATAATCTTTGTCCATGAATTCGCGGGCGACCTGCGCAGTTGGGAGCCCCAGGTTCGCGACCTTGGGCGGCGGTTCCGCTGCATCACCTTCAACGCGCGCGGCTATCCGCCCTCAGACGTGCCAACCGATCCGGCCGCCTACAGCCAGGCCCGCGCGGCGGCGGATATTCTTGCGGTGGCGGACGGCCTCGGCCTCGACACGGTACATGTGGTCGGGCTGTCCATGGGGGGCTTCGCCGCGTTGCAATTCGGCCTGTCCTATCCGGACAGGGCGCGCTCCATTGTCGTTGCGGGGGCCGGGTATGGCGCCGAACGTGACCAGCGAGAGCGGTTCCAGCAGGAGGCCATAACCATCGCGGAGGCCTTGCGCACGAACGGGATGGCGAAATTCGCCGAACGCTATGCGGTGGGACCGACGCGCGTGCAGTTCCAGAACAAGGACCCAAGGGGCTGGGCCGAGTTCGTCGCGCAACTCGCGGGTCATTCAGCCGAAGGCTCTGCATTGACGCAGCTTGGCGTGCAGCGCCTGCGTCCGTCGATCTACGATCTGGAAGAAGAGATGCAGGCATTGCGGGTGCCGACCCTGATCGTGACCGGGGATGAAGACTGGCCCTGCCTGCTTCCCAATATCTTCATGAAGCGGACGATCTTGACGTCGGATCTGCTCGTGATCCCGGGCACGGGCCATACTGCCAACCTGGAGGAGCCCTCAATCTTTAATCAGGCGGTCGAGCGCTTTGTCAGTCAGGTAGAGGCTGGGCGCTGGCGCAGCCGCGATCCGCGCGCGCAGAGCGAAAGCATTACTGGCATGAACAAAGGCTGAGGGCGGCTCTGTTGCACAAATCGTCTGAGGGGATTCATGTTGTGACTCCAGCGTGATAGCTGGGGCGCATGAGCAGACCGACACCCCCCGCCTACAAGACCCGGAACTGGCCAGCCTATAACG
>SKWJ01000340.1 GCA_007128995.1 Paracoccaceae bacterium | reverse complement strand
TTTTGACAGCCGCTCTTCTGGCCAGCTCGGCCCTTGTGGCGCCCGGCGCAGCGCAGACCCCGCCCGGCGTGCTGGTTGTCGGGCAGATTGCCGAGCCGCAAGCGCTGGACCCGCATGCTGTCACGGCTGTGAACGACTTTCGCATTCTGATGAACGTCTATGACGGGCTGGTGCGCTACGCGTCCGGCACGCTGGAGGTCGAGCCAGCCCTTGCCGAGGCTTGGGAGATTTCCGAGGATGGCACTGTCTACACCTTTACCCTGCGCGACGGGATCAGCTTTCACGATGGCAGCGCACTCGATGCCGAGGCCGTGGTCTGGAACTTCGAGCGGATGCTGAACGAGGACCACCCCTATCACGACACTGGCCCTTTCCCGCTGTCGTTCTTCTTCAGCGCCATTGAAACGGTCGAGGCGCTGGATGCAACCACTGTTCAGTTCACCCTGAATGAACCCTACGCCCCTTTCCTGTCAAACCTTGCCTATCCTACAGGATTGATCGTCTCGCCTGCGGCCGTGATGGAACATGGCAGCGAGTTCGGGCGCAATCCATCGGGCACCGGGCCGTTCCGCTTTGCCGAATGGCGTTCAAACGAGCGCGTTGTCGTGACCCGGAATGAAGCGTATTGGGATGGCACGGCCGGGACAGAAGCCGTCATCTTCCGCCCGATCACCGATGCCAATACCCGCGTCGCCGAAATGCTGGCAGGCGGCATTGATGTGATGGTCGAAGTACCGCCTGTCGCTATTTCGCAATTCCAGGGCGCACAACATACAGTGCATGAACAGGCAGGTCCGCATCTTTGGTTCCTGATCCTGAACGCCAAGGAAGGCCCTTTTGCTGACAAGCGCGTGCGTCAGGCCGCGAATTATGCCATCAACAAGGAAGCGCTGGTGAATGACGTGCTGGAAGGCACGGCCACCATTGCAGCCGGGCCGACCCCGCCCGCTTTCGCATGGGCCTATAACGAGGAACTGGAACCCTATCCCTACAATCCCGACCGTGCGCGCGAACTGATCGCCGAAGCAGGGGCCGAGGGGGCAAGCCTGACGTTTTACGTCACGGAAGGCGGATCTGGCATGCTGGACCCGATCCCGATGGGCACGGCCATTCAGGCCGATCTGGCCGCCGTGGGCTTTGACGTGACCATTGAAACCTATGAATGGAACACGTTTCTGGGCCGCGTAAACCCTGGGCTGGAGGGGAAGGCCGATATGGCGCAGATGGCGTGGATGACCAACGACCCCGACACGCTGCCTTTCCTTGCGCTGCGCACCGAAGCCTGGCCCGATGCGGGTGGCTTCAATTCAGGCTATTACTCGAACCCCGAAGTCGATGCCCTGCTGGAAGCAGCCCGCGTGGAAACAGACCCCGAGGAGCGCGCGCGGCTTTACCGCGAGATGCAGGTGATCGTGCAGGAGGATGCGCCCTGGGTCTTTGTGGCGAACTGGATGCAGAACGCCGTGACCTCTGACGCGGTCGAGAATTTCCAGTTGGAGCCCTCTTTCTTCCTGCTTCTGAAAGATGTGGTGAAGAACTGACCCCACAAGCAGGGCGCGCGGCTGCGCGACCTGCTGTTCACAGTCTCTCGCGTGCAAGAAACAGGGGCAGCAATGGGCGGCTATATCCTGAAGCGGCTTTTGTCGGCCATACCCGTGCTTTTGGGCATCACGGTGATCGTGTTCCTGATCATGGCCCTGATCCCCGGCGATCCGGCGACGGCCATCCTTGGCAGCTACGCCACGCCTGAAAATGTCGAGCGGCTGAATCGTCATCTGGGGCTGGATGAGCCGCTCTGGCGGCAGTATTTCATCTGGCTTGGCAATCTGCTGCAGGGTGATTTCGGGCGCTCTTTCGCCCTGAACCGCCCTGTGCTGGATGAAATCCTTGACCGGTTCTCGGCCACGCTGATCCTTGCGGGGACAGCGTTTGTCCTCTGCGCGTTTCTGGGCATTCTGGCAGGCGTCGTTTCCGCCGCGCGGCAATACGGGATGGCGGACAAGGCGATCACCTTCGTTGTCATCCTTGGCATTTCAGTACCGTCGTTTTTCCTTGGCATGATGATGATCCTGCTCTTTGCAGTGCAACTGCGCTGGTTCCCCGTGTCGGGGATGTATTCGATCTGGGGCGGGGGCGATCTGCCCGATCTGATCCGGCATCTGACCATGCCCGCGCTTGCGCTGTCGGTGGTGGCCACCGGGGTCATCGCGCGGCTGTCGCGGGGCGCGATGCTGGAAGTGCTGCGGCAGGATTTCATACGCACCGCGCGCGCCAAGGGCGTCCATGAGCGTCGCGTCATCTGGGGCCATGCCCTGCGCGCGGCGATGGTCAGCATCATTCCGGTACTGGGCATTCAGGCGGGGTTCGTGCTGTCTGGCGCTGTCTATATCGAGATGGTGTTCCAATGGCCCGGTGTGGGCCGGATGCTGGTCGATGGCATCCTGAAACGCGATATCCTGCTGGTGCAGGGCGGCGTGGTCTTTGTGGCCGCCTGTTATGTCGGGTTCAACATCATCGTGGATGTCGCACAGGCCTGGCTGGACCCGAGGATCAAGACATGAGCCTGTTTCTGAACTTGCTGTTTCGCAACAGGCTGGCGGGGTTTGGCGCGGTTGTGCTGGGGATAATCGTGGTACTGGCGGTGCTGACGCCTGTTCTGCCGCTGCATCCCCCCAATGAGACCAACACCGCCAACCGCTTCTTGCGCCCGCTTTCCGAGGGGCATTTGCTGGGCACGGATCATCTGGGGCGCGATCTGCTGTCGCGGCTGATGTGGGGCACGCGGCTGTCGTTGGCAGTGGGGTTCGCCGCCGCACTTGTCGCAGGGCTGGTCGGTGCGGCCATCGGGGTGATCGCGGGCTATTTCGGCGGGCGCACCGACAATGTAACCATGCGCGGCGTCGATATGCTGATGGCCTTTCCCTATATCCTGCTGGCACTGGCGATTGTTGCCGTGCTCGGGCCGGGGCTTCTGAATGCGCTGATCGCGGTGGCGGTGGTCAATATCCCGTTCTTTGCCCGCAATATTCGTGGGGTAACCGTGGGGATTGCGCATCGCGAATTCATTGACGCGGCCAAGCTCGCCGGAATGGGGCATACACGCATCCTGCTGACTGAAGTGGTTCCCAATATCGTGCCAGTCGTGGTGATCGCCATGTCCACGACCATTGGCTGGATGATCCTGGAAACAGCGGGACTGTCGTTTCTGGGCCTTGGCAGCCAGCCGCCACAGGCTGATCTGGGGTCGATGCTGGGCGAGGCGCGCTCGGCGCTGATCACGGCACCGCATACCTCGATCGTGCCGGGGGTGATGATCCTTCTGATCGTGATGTCGGTCAACCTGCTGGGCGATGGTATCCGCGATGCGCTGGACCCGCGCCTGCGGTCTGGCGCGCTGGCGCGGCCCATGGCGGCAACGCGCGTGGACCGGCCCACAGTGCCCGCAGCGCACGGTGAGGGGTTGTTGCAGATCGACGCGCTGGAAACACAGTTTCAGGTGGGCAAGCGCATCTACAAGGCCGTCAACAATGTCTCGCTGGACTTGAAACCGGGGGAATGCCTTGGGCTGATTG
>SKWJ01000098.1 GCA_007128995.1 Paracoccaceae bacterium | reverse complement strand
GCCGGGTTGCCGGTTCCTTTTCTCTCGGCGAGCGGCTGGAAAGCATGCGCCGTGATTTGCTGGCAGACAAGTCCACTGGCAAGTCCATCGCCCAGGACGTGTCGGAGATGCGCGCACGTCTTGCCGAGGCAAAACCTGCGCATGGTCTGTGGGATGCCAAGGCCGGGCCCGGGCGACTGCTGGATATCGAATTGGCGGCGCAATTCTGCGCGCTCAGATCGGGCCATCATGCGCGCCGGGTCGAGGCGCAACTTCGCGCCGGGGCAAAAGCGGGTGTCATTTCGGAGCAGATCGCGCAAAGCCTTGCTCAGGCTTACCGGTTGTGCTGGACCGTCCAGGCAACCGGGCGGTTACTGGCAGACAGAATTTCGGATATTGCAGATCTTGGCCCGGGCGGACAGAAGTTTATCTTGCACTCTGCGGGCGCTGATACGATTGACGCATTGGAAAAAAGACTCACGGTAACCTGCACGGCCGCTGATGGCATTATAACCGAAATTCTGGCAAAAGATGCAGCCATGGTTGAAAAGGAACGCGATGCAGACCAGCCATGACCCGAAAGGTTTGATCCGCGAGAGTTATCGGATAGAGGGCATAAGCGATGGTGAATGTCGCTCTATCCTGATTGACTGGGCACTCAGTTTGCCCGCGGACACGAATCAGCATGCAGCACTTGAGGCGCTGATCGCCCAATACGGCGCAGAGGCCAATGATCACCCGATGACGGCCCTGTTGCGCGCGGGGCTTGCGACAGCAAGCGCTCCTGCACGGCGGCGGCGCAGGCGGCGCGAGGTATAGTCATGCAGGCAGATTTGGAGCTTGATGCAATAGGACTGCTATGTCCATTGCCGGTGCTGAAAGCGCGCAAGCGGCTGAAGGAGATGAGAGCGGGCGAAGTTCTTTGCGTTCTGGCAACGGACCCGGCCGCGGTGGTCGATATCCCGCATTTCTGCGCAGAGGCCGGTCATGAACTCGTGGACGTCATAGAGCGCAGTGACGCTACCGCGTACTATATTCGCCATATCTGATCAGTCTTGGCCGATGGGCTGGCTATGCGGGTATCAATCGCATCGGCGTCAAGCGCGCTTTGCAAGTTCGCGTCCGAGATCGCCATAGCCGGTGTAGCGGCGCTCATAGGCCAGACCCAGCCGCGCAGCACAGTCTCGTGCCTTCTCGTCCAACGCCGGATCCTCCGTTTGTGCCTGATAGATCAGCCGCGTATAATTGCCGAACATCATCGGAATGAGTTCCGGATGGCGGTCGAACCCCATCGGTTTCCAGACAAAAGCGTCAAACTGACGGACCAGAAAATCCGTGAGATAAAAGGCTGTCATCTCTTCATCGCCCTTGGCGGCAAAAGCCTCTGCCCCCTCGAAAAACGCGTAGCAATGCGGCCCGGGCACCATCTCGACGCCAAGTTCTGCGCAGCGAGCCTGCAACAGCCCGCCTGTTCCGCAATCTGCATAGACCACGAAAATGCTGTCATAGCGGCCGCGGTGTTCCCTTACGGCCTGTTCGACCGCATCTGGAATCCGCCCTGGCCATAGATGCAGGTTTGCCGGAAGGCAGAGCAGGTCCATATGCGCCCATCCGTTCAGGGATTTCAGCGCAAGAATCTCGCGGGCAAGTGCCCCGCAGGCGAGAAGCAGGATCGACCCGCGTCCGGACGCCCGCAAGCCTTCGACTGTCAGGGTCGCGTCATCTGTCTGCATTTTGCTTCTCGCGCGCCTTGGCTGCGTTCCACAGGGCATCCATTTCTTCCAGATCGCTGTCTTCCGGGCGACGGTTCGTTTCGGCAAGCGCGGCTTCGATCGCGCGGAACCGGCGGGTGAATTTGACATTGGCCGCGCGCAGGGCGGCTTCGGGGTCGATTTCAAGGTGGCGGGCAAGATTGGCCATGACAAAGAGCAGATCACCAAATTCCTCGACCTGCTCCGAATGACCAAGTGTTTCGCGCGCTTCGGTCAGTTCGCGCGCTTCTTCGACAATCTTCTCCAGCACGAGTGACGTTTCGGGCCAGTCGAAGCCGACGCGCGCGGCCCGCTTTTGCAGTTTCACGGCGCGCATCAAGGCGGGCAATCCAAGCGCAACATCGTCCAGAACTCCGCTCTGGTTGCGTGCTGCGCGTTCGGTGGCCTTTACCTGTTCCCAGTCGGCCACCTGATCGTCTGCAGTTTTGTCACGGCTGGCATCGCCGAACACATGAGGATGCCGCGACACCATCTTGTCGCTGATAATGCGTGTGATCGACTCAAAGGTGAAATGTCCGGATTCTTCACCAATCTGGGCATGGTACACGACCTGAAGCAACAGATCCCCCAACTCACCCTCCAGAGCGCGCCAATCTTCCTGAGCGATCGCATCCTCGACCTCATAGGCCTCTTCTATCGTATAGGGCGCGATAGATGCGAAATCCTGCTCGATGTCCCAAGGGCAGCCAGTCTTGGGGTCGCGTAGGGCGCGCATGATCGCGCGTAGCCTCTCCATGCTGCCGTCGGGGGCAAGGATGAGAGGATCAAGGGGCATATTCTTGTACGACTGTGTCACATTGCCTGTCTTACAGCCGCGCGCCTGACTGTCCAGTCCAAAGCCCGCGCCCTGCGACAAGGGTGATCGTCAGCGCGGCAAGGACGGTTGCCGCTTGGACAACCCAGTCACCACCCAGATTTGCAACCAGAACGCCGGTGAGCGCCCAGATCAGGGTCACGCCATATTCGATCGCAGCCGGTTTGCGTGTCTGGATATACAGGCCCAGCAGAACAAGACCGCCCAATGCCAGCAAAGCTGCCGGCACCTGGCTGAGTATCCCGAATCCCGCCAGGACAAGGCCAAGCGAGACAAAGCTCGCAGCGCTTAACCAGCCGGCAAGCACGCCAATCGGGGCCTGAAGAATCCAGCGATCTTCGTCAGCCGGACTGTTTATGAACGCATAGAGGGACCATATCAGCATCCAGAAGATCAGAACCGTCGCCGCAATCGGGGCGCTGTTGGCCAGCGCAAGCCAGAATGCGCCAGGCCCCAAAGCCAGAAGCAACCCGATCCGGGGCTTCACCCATAGGCGGGACTCGCGTCGCGACCAAAGCCCGTACCCGATCTGGGCGCAAAGCCAGATGTATATCAGTCCCCAGATCGAGAAGGCATATCCAGCAGGCTGAACAGGCGGATCAATCTGGGGGATCGGGAAAATATCGGGCGGAAACCCATTGAAATCGGCAGTGACTGCAGGCGAGATCACGAAGGCCGCGACGGCAAAGGCGGACAGCCAATGGAGAGTACGGATAAACATAGTGTCAAACGCTCTCCAAGGCTGCGCGGTTCCGGTCATGCGCACGTGTTTATTTGTGCGTCAGCGGCAGAGGGTCGGGAAAACCAAAGCACAGCCGCTGACTGGAATACCTTACCGGTTCTCGATTTCGATATAGTCACGGCGCGGCGCACCTGTATAGCGCTGGCGCGGCCGACCAATTTTCTGCTCCGGGTCCGAAATCATTTCTTTCCATTGCGAGATCCAGCCTACAGTCCGCGACAAGGCGAATATGGGTGTGAACATCGCTGTCGGGAAGCCCATCGCCTCGAGGATGATACCGGAATAGAAATCGACATTCGGGTACAGTTTCTTCGAGATGAAATACTCGTCTTCCAGCGCGATACGTTCCAGTTCCTTCGCGACCTTGAGCACTTCATTGTCTTCAACGCCCAGCAGTCCCAGGACCTCATCCGCAGATTGCTTCATGACCGTCGCGCGCGGATCGAAGTTCTTGTAGACCCGGTGTCCGAAGCCCATCAGCTTGAAGGGGTCGTCCTTGTCCTTTGCCCGCGCAATGAATTCGGGGATACGATCCACCGTTCCGATTTCGCGCAGCATTTCAAGACAAGCCTGATTGGCGCCGCCATGCGCCGGTCCCCAGAGGCACGCGATGCCGGCAGCAATACACGCAAAGGGGTTGGCGCCCGATGACCCGGCCAGTCTGACGGTCGATGTCGAGGCGTTTTGTTCATGATCTGCATGCAGCATCATGATGCGATCCATCGCACGGCTCAGGATCGGGTCGACGACATATTCCTCTGCCGGGACAGCGAAGCACATATGCAGGAAGTTGCCGGAGTAATCGAGGCTGTTCTTGGGGTAAACAAACGGCTGTCCGATCGAGTACTTGTAGGCCATCGCTGCAATCGTCGGCATCTTTGCAATCATACGGATTGCAGCAACTTCGCGCTGCCACGGATCGTTGATATCGGTCGAGTCGTGATAGAATGCGGACATCGCCCCGACCACCCCGGTCATGATCGCCATCGGATGGCTGTCACGACGAAACCCGCGAAAGAAGTTGTGCATCTGTTCGTGGATCATCGTGTGCCGCGTCACGCGGCTCTCAAAATCCTCAAGATCTGCTGCCGAGGGCAACTCCCCGTAAAGCAGAAGATAGCAGCATTCCAGAAAATGAGATTTCTCAGCGAGGTCTTCAATTGCATAGCCGCGGTAGAGAAGTTCGCCAGCATCACCGTCAATATAGGTGATTGTCGATGAGCAGGATGCCGTTGAGGTGAACCCCGGATCATAGGTGAACACGTCGCCTTGCGCATACAGCTTGCGGATGTCAACGACATCCGGGCCGACAGAAGGTTTCATGATCGGCAGATCAATAACCTTGCCTCCGATTGATAGCTTTGCCGTGTCGCTCGTGTTCGCCATTCCTCATCCTTTCCCTGTGGCCTGAAGGAAAGCTGTCCCACAGGCGGTCCCAATGCCTGGCTGAGGGGCGACGGCCCGGTCAGTTCAGGTAACTGCATCCTCGATACGGCCAAGACTTTCGGCCTTGCCAAGTACGATCATCATGTCAAAAACACTTGGGCTTGTGCTGCGTCCTGCCAAGGCCGCGCGCAGGGGTTGCGCAATCTTGCCAAGACCCAGACCATGCGCCTGCGCAATTTCGGTGACAATCCCCTCCAAAAATTTCCGTTCCCACGTAGCAGTTTGCAGGCGCGGCGTCAATTCCTTCAGTATACTACGGGATACATTATCAAGTGCCTGTTGTGATTTCTCGTCCAGCTCCACTGGTCGGGAGGTCAGAATAAAGTGAGATTTTTCATATATTTGAGGGAAGCCCTTGGCTTTATCCTTGACCAATGGCAGGGCGCGCAGCAGTCCCGCTTTCTGTGTCTCTGACAGGGCAGGGGCCTTGGTCGCCGACAGGTATTCTTCAAATTCATGCAGCAGCGCAGCATCATCTGCCACGCTCATGTGTTGTGCTGTCAGGTGATCGAGTTTCTTGAAATCAAGCCGTGCCGGAGACTTGCCTATTCCGGCCAGGTCAAACCATTCAAGTGCCTGCGCGTCAGTGAAGAACTCGTCATTTCCGTGGCTCCAGCCAAGCCGCGCAAGATAGTTGCGCATGGCAGCGGCTGGGTACCCCATCTGCTGATATTCCTCGACCCCGAGTGCGCCATGGCGTTTCGAGAGTTTCTTGCCATCCGGGCCATGGATCAGCGGAATATGAGCCCAGACAGGTACTTGCCAGCCCATGGCCTGATACACCAGCATCTGGCGGGCGGCATTGTTCAGGTGGTCATCGCCCCGGATCACATGGGTCACACCCATGTCGTGATCATCCACGACAACCGCAAGCATATAGGTGGGCGTCCCATCAGAACGCAGGACGATCATGTCGTCCAGCTGGTCGTTGCGGATACGCACATCGCCCTGCACCTGATCATGGATGATCGTATCGCCCTCGATCGGTGCCTTGATCCGGATCACGAAGGGTGTGTCAGGATGCTGCGAAGGATCGCTGTCGCGCCATGGCGAACGATACAGCGTTGACTGGCCCGCCTGTCGCGCTGATTCGCGAAATGCCTCGATTTCGTCTTGAGCGGCAAAGCACTTGTAGGCATGCCCGGAGGCAAGCATCTGATGGGCAATCTCCGCGTGACGATCCGCGCGTGAAAACTGACTGAGCGGCTCTCCGTCCCAATCCAGCCCAAGCCAGCTCAACCCTGCAAGGATGGCGTCTGTCGCTTCTGCCGTAGAGCGTGCGCGGTCGGTATCTTCGATGCGCAGCAGAAATTTGCCCCCGCGGCCCCGCGCATACAGCCAGTTGAACAAAGCCGTTCGCGCGCCTCCGATATGAAGGAACCCTGTTGGTGAGGGGGCAAAGCGGGTGACGACGCGCTCGGACATGGGCTTGTTAACCTTTTGGAAACCAATTCTGGGGCAGGGTTCTGACTTGGGTTCTAGGCGTGCAGGTAAGAGGAGACAAGGGTGCGCGTGTCATCCTTTGCCACGACAATGCCCATGCTTGGCGTTGGCCGCGAACTTTTCTCGCTCACAGCGCAGCGCGGGCGTCTGTTTCTGTTCGTGCCAGTAGCGCTTGCCATCGGAATCGGGGTCTATTTTGCACTGCCGCGCGAGCCTATAGCCCTTGAATGGGCCGCAATCAGCATCCTTGGCGCTTTCTGTCTCTTTCTTCCATGGGTGCTGCCGCAGGAGCAGGCGCCCGTCGCCCTGGGACTTGCTTTGATTTGCCTGGGATGCCTCGTCGCCGGGCTGCGCGCATCGCACGTTGCGGCGCCAGTGTTGAGCATGCGCTATTTTGGCCCGATCGAGGGGCGCATCGTGAAGATTGACAGATCTGCGAGTGATGCAATTCGCCTGACCCTTGATCAGGTCGTGCTGGACCGGGTGCCCGCGTCGCGCAGCCCGGCGCGCGTGCGCCTTGCATTGCACGGCACACAAGGATTCATCATGCCAGAGCCCGGTTTGCGTATCATCACCACTGGACATTTGTCGCCGCCGCCTGCACCCGCAGAACCTGGGGGCTTCGATTTCCGCCGCCTTGCCTGGTTCGAGCGGTTGGGGGCGGTGGGATATACGCGTGTTCCTGTCCTCGCGATCGCGCCTGCTGCGGAGGGCGCGGCCGGTCTTCGGGTACATCGATTGCGCATGCGCATTTCGACTGCCGTGCAGGAACAACTTCCCGATGACAGGGGCGGTTTTGCGGCAGCGATTCTGACTGGTGACAGGTCGGGAATTCCACAAGACCGGATGGAAGAATTGCGGCGCTCAAATCTTGCGCATCTTCTGGCGATTTCCGGCTTGCACATGGGGCTGCTGACGGGGTTTGTCTACGGGCTGCTGCGTCTGCTCATGGCTCTGGTTCCGCCTTTTGCGCTGCGGGCGCCGACCCGTAAGATTGCTGCTGTCGGTGCGTTGCTCGCGGGGGGGTACTATCTGGTCCTGTCCGGGGGTAATGTCGCCACAGAGCGTGCCTATATCATGGTCTCGGTCATGCTGGTCGCGATCCTGTTGAACAGGCGCGCCATATCGCTGCGGTCGGTGGCGATAGCCGCAACGCTGATCTTGCTTCTGCGCCCGGAAGCGCTGGTGCAGGCCGGCTTTCAGATGAGTTTTGCGGCAACCGTCGGATTGGTCGCCGTCTTCCGCTGGCTGGGTGATGAACGCGAGTGGCGGCGCACAGTGCCGCGTTGGGCGTGGCCCGTCCTGAGCCTTGTGATCTGTTCTATTGTGGCGGGCATCGCAACTGCTCCGGTGGCGGCGGCGAGTTTCAACCGATTGGCCGAATATGGGCTGATCGCGAATTTGCTGGCAGTGCCCATGATGGGGGCGGTGATCATGCCGGCCGCCGTTCTGGCGGCGATCTTGGCCCCTTTTGGTCTGGAAGGTCTGGGCCTTGCGATCATGGGGCCTGCGATTGGCTGGATACTGGGTGTGTCCGCGTATGTGAGCGCGTTCGAGGGGGCAGTACTTCCGATCCGCGAACCCAGCGGAGTGGTCATGCCGCTCTTGGCCCTTGGCGGGCTATGGCTTGTGATCTGGCAGGGTGCAGCGCGCTGGGCTGGTGTCCCGATCATGGGGCTTGCACTTTTGCTCTGGAGCATGTCCACGCGCCCCGACCTGCTGATCGCGCCAGAGGCAGAGGTTGTCGGTGTGATGCAGGACAATCGCCGCGTCCTGAGCCGCGCGCGTGCCGGCGGCTTTGTCGCCTCCAGCTGGCTGCGTTCTGATGGTGATGCCGCCAGCCAGCAAGAGGCACAAGCCCGCAGCGGGTATGATCTGCGCGCGACGATCGTGCATCTGCAAGGCAGTGGTTTTGACGTCGTGCATCTGGCCGGAAAGCGCGCGGCGGAAAGCCTTGGCACGTACTGTCAGCCGGGCCGGATGATTATTATGACCGATCCGCCGAGAGTGCGACCCGGACATTGCGAGATCATAACGCCACAAGATCTCAGAACGACCGGCGCGCGCGCCTATGCGGTTAGAAATGGTCGCCTACAGATCCGCACCGTCGCGCAAGTGAGCGGGCAACGTCACTGGACCAAACGATGACACGCTTTCTGGCAGCGCACGAAAAAGGCCCCGACATGCCGGGGCCCAGCCTTGGCATCCGAAAAGTGCCGCCGTGTCAGGCGTTGGCTTCGCGGATCTTTTCGGCGGCATCCTTGTCATAGGAAACACCCTTGGCTTCGAATAGCTGGTCCAGCTCTCCGGACAGGGTCATCTCGGTGATGATGTCGCCACCGCCCACGAACTCACCCTTGACATAAAGCTGGGGAATCGTCGGCCAGTCGGAGTATTCCTTTATTCCCGAACGGATGTCCTCGTCTGCGAGAACGTTGACATCGGCATATTCCACACCCATGAAATTAAGGACCCCTGCCACACGGCTTGAAAAGCCACATTGCGGCATGGTTTTCGTGCCTTTCATGTAAAGCACGACATCATTGGCTTCGACTGTCTCTTTGATCTTGTCTTGAGCGCTCATGGCACTTCCTTTCGCGACTTTGTCCGATATTGCGTCAGTCCGGGGCTTTCGTGGTCAGGGCGAGAGCATGCAATTCGCCGTGACTACCGTCCATTTTTCCCTTGAGGGCTGCGTAGACAGCACGCTGCTGTTGCACGCGGTTCAAACCGCGAAAGCTCTCGTCAACGACTTCGGCTGCATAGTGATTGCCGTCGCCCGCGAGGTCGGTGATGGTGATCTTGGCTTGTGGAAAACCTTCTTTCAGTAGGCTTTCCAATTCTACGGCAGAGATGGCCATGTTGCGGTTCCTGTTGTTGCCTCGCTGAAGGTAATCCCGTCCGCCACACAGATCAAGCGGTGCCCAGGGCTTGGGCGAAAGACGTGTTATAGAGTTCTGCCAAGGTCGCCAGCGGGGCACTGTGCGGCCCCATCTGAATATCCTCTCCCCCGAACCTGCCGACAACTGCAAGCGTCACCCCGGCCTGACCGGCGGCCACCATCAGCGCTTCGGCCTGATCAAAGCTGCTGGCGATCAGATAACGGGCCTGATCTTCGCCGAACAAACTGCCGATCTCATCATTGTCAAGACGCATCCCGATGCCTGCTGCCGCGCTCATCTCGAAGGCGGCAAGTGCAAGACCTCCGTCCGACAGATCGCACGCGGCTTTCACAAGGCTCCGGTGTGCGCGCAGAAATTCACCATTCCGACGTTCGCGTTCCAGATCGACAGGCGGTGGGTCTCCGGCCTCTATTCCGCAGAATTCGGCCAGAAGGGCTGACTGGCCCAGATGGCCGCTGCTCTCACCCAGCATCAACATCAGATCGCCATCGTCTGGCAGACCGCTGATGATATCATCAATCTTGTCGATCAGCCCGACTGCCCCGATTGTCGGGGTCGGAAGGATCGGGTGTCCGTCAGTCTCGTTGTAGAGCGAGACATTTCCCGAAACGATGGGCATGTCGAGCGCGATACATGCCTCTCCGATGCCCTGGATCGCGCCGACCAACTGTCCCATGATCTCGGGCTTTTCCGGATTTCCGAAATTCAGATTGTCGGTTGTTGCCAGTGGCCTCGCGCCGACAGCCGTCAGATTGCGGTAAGCCTCGGCCACTGCTTGCTTTCCGCCTTCACGCGGGTTCGCCCGAACATATCGCGGTGTGACATCACAGGTGAAGGCCAAAGCCTTTTCCGTGCCATGGACCCGGACAATACCTGCGCCGATGCCGGGGGTGCGGATTGTATCGGCCATGACCTGTGTATCGTACTGTTCCCACACCCAGCCTTTATGCGCGTAGCTTGGCGAACCGATCAGGGCGCGCAACCCGTCTATCGGGGCAATGTCCGGGATCTCGCCCAGAGGCGCTGGCGCTGGCGTCTCGGTCCAGGGGCGGTCATATTCCGGCGCGCTGGAGGACAGTTTGGACAGCGGTACATCGGCCATGATCCGGTTGCCATGTTCGATCAGGAACCGGTCCTCGTCGATGGTTTCGCCGACGATTGCAAAATCCAGATCCCATTTCTCGAAAATCTCCCGCGCGATGGTTTCCCTCGCAGGATCAAGCACCATCAGCATGCGCTCCTGGCTTTCCGAGAGCATCATCTCATAAGCGGTCATTCCCGGTTCACGCTGTGGCACCTTGTCGAGCTGTAATCTGATGCCCAGCCCGCCTTTGTCCCCCATTTCGACCGCAGAGCAGGTCAGCCCGGCCGCGCCCATGTCCTGGATCGAGATCACAGCGCCCGAGGCCATCAATTCGAGGCAGGCCTCGAGCAGGCGTTTTTCGGTGAAAGGGTCGCCGACCTGAACAGTCGGGCGTTTTTCTTCGATCGTGTCGTCAAATTCGGCGCTGGCCATGGTCGCGCCACCAACCCCGTCACGCCCTGTCTTGGCCCCAAGATAGACGACAGGCATACCAACGCCTGATGCAGCAGAATAAAAGATCTTGTCAGCATCTGCCAGACCCGCGGCAAAGGCATTGACGAGGCAGTTGCCATTATAGGCAGGGTGGAAACGAACCTCGCCACCTACTGTGGGCACCCCGAACGCGTTGCCATAGCCACCGATTCCCTCGACGACGCCGCGTACAAGATGGGCGGTCTTGGGGTGATCTGTGGCGCCAAATGAAAGCGCGTTCATCGCAGCGATCGGACGCGCGCCCATGGTGAACACGTCGCGCAAGATCCCTCCGACGCCAGTTGCCGCGCCCTGGTAGGGTTCGATATAGCTGGGGTGATTGTGGCTCTCCATCTTGAAAATCACGGCCTGGCCATCGCCAATGTCCACGACCCCCGCATTTTCGCCCGGGCCGCAAATGACCTGTGGGCCGGTTGTGGGCAAAGTCCGCAACCATCTTTTCGATGATTTGTAGGAACAATGCTCGTTCCACATTGCCGAGAAGATGCCCAGTTCCGTGAAGGTCGGCTCACGTTCAATGATCTCGAGGATCCGCGAATATTCCTCTGGTTTCAGCCCATGCGCCGCTATCAGCTCTGGGGTTATGAGAGGGTCAGTCATGGCAGAGGGTCCTTGCCGGCAAGCGTGGGTTTGTAACGTCTTAAGACAAAGCGCGGCAAAGCAAAAGGCCCGAAGCCGGTCTGTTACATTGCCTTGTTGCTTTGGGGCGATTCGGTGTCTTGCCGTGCCCTGTCGCGAGGTCACAAGACAATTCATCATCCTTGTCTTGAGGTGTCAGGTTTTGCTGCGAAAGGTGCAAGGCGCCAAAAAGACATGCAGGTTTGAAATTTCTGCTCTGACTTCAAGGTTGCGGTCCGCGGCAGACCCCGCAGCTTCTGGGCATGAAACCCGAAAAAAAAGGCCGAGCACGAGGCTCGGCCAAAGTCCAACAGGGAGGTAAGACGCGAGACTGAGTCAACCGCGCCTTGTGTTCAAATTAAGTTATTGCCCATACATTACGCAAGTTAAATTATATTGCATGTGCAACATTGCCGCTATGCGTTGCAGACATGCCTCATATGGTTGAGTGATGCAGGTCAGCTTACAACCGCACTATAGAGGCCAGTCTGTAGATGGGCTTTGTCAAAACCCGTGCAGGCAGGCAACACCCGGCAGGATTTATCCCAACATATCTGACAAGATCCTAGCCATCCCGACCAAGGAACCGCATGGTTTTGGTAATAAATATCAGATCGTGCAGGACAATGACATATTTTTTGAGCAACTCGGTCATTGCGACGGTCGTGGCAACTGCGCTGCAGGTCATGAATGTGGGTGGACTTGCGGCAGAAACACTGCGCCCGGACGCTGGCACAGCAGAGCGCGATTTCACATTCCGGCGGATTTCGGTGGCGCAGTCACAGCCCGGACGGCGGATAACTGTTCAGATCGATCCGGTTGAACAAGCGCGCGTCCTTGCAACGGCTCCGCGCAGAGCGCCCGTCATGACCCCCGATGCTGATCTGCGATCTGTGCCCAATTCAGACCATGCGTGGTTCTGGGAACGTGTCTCGCCGCATCTTCCGGATACTTCGGGCCGGTTCCTCGCGGCAATGTCTGCATTGACCAATCCAAGCGATCAGCAGTCGGTCCGGGCGCCACGTATGCAGACATTGCAGGATATCGCGCAAAGATATGGCTCTGAAATCTTGCGCGCATCAGTGAATACCAATGTGTCGCCTGCGCTGGCGCTGGCGGTGATTTCGGTCGAGTCCGCCGGCAAGTACCGCGCGGTCAGCCCTGCAAATGCCCGGGGATTGATGCAGCTCATTCCGGCAACTGCCGAACGCTTCGGCGTTGTCGACAGTTTCGACCCGGCGCAGAATATTCGTGGCGGTATCCAGTACCTCGACTGGCTTCTGACCCATTTCGGCAATGATGTTGTTCTGGCACTGGCGGGCTACAATGCAGGCGAGGGGGCCGTCAGGCGCCATAACGGCGTTCCCCCATTCGCAGAGACGCGCGATTATGTGCCCAAGGTACTGGCTGCATGGATCGTGGCACGCGGGCTTTGCACGACACTCCCCGAACTGCCGACAGACGCATGTATCTTCAGGATCGGGCAGGCGAGCTAAGCGCCTGCCCGTCAGAGTTCAGTTCACGATGGTCGCTTCAGTTGCTGCGCGAATGTCAGCTTCTGTCACGCCTTCGGCTGTTTCAATGACCTTTAGGCCACCTTCGACCACATCGAGTACGCCCAGATTGGTGATGATGCGCTTGACCACGCCCTGCGCGGTCAATGGAAGGGTGCAGGACTTCAGAAGTTTCG
>SKWJ01000431.1 GCA_007128995.1 Paracoccaceae bacterium | reverse complement strand
CGCTCGGTCACCGAGATCACGCCGCGGGCGTCGAGCAGGTTAAAGATATGGCTGGCCTTGATGCATTGATCATAGGCAGGGTGTGCCATCACAATGCGCTTGCCCAAGGCAGGGTCGATGGCCGGGGCGTTCAGCAACTGGTGACATTCCTGTTCCGCGTCCTCGAAATGGCGCAAGAGCATGTCCGTGCTGGCCGCATGGAAGTTATGGCGCGAATATTCTTCTTCTGTCTGGCGAAAAATATCTCCGTATTTCAACGGAATGGGGGAGTCAGGCGCATTGAAGGGCATGTCCATGACGTGATCAACGCCAAGGACATACATGGCCAGCCGCTCAAGCCCATAGGTCAATTCACCTGATACAGGGCGGCAATCATGTCCCCCCACCTGTTGAAAATAGGTGAATTGCGAGACTTCCATCCCGTCGCACCAGACTTCCCACCCGAGGCCCCAGGCCCCAAGGGTCGGGGATTCCCAGTCGTCTTCGACAAACCGGATATCGTGCAAGCTGTCGTCAATTCCGATTGCGCGCAAACTCCCCAGATAAAGATCCTGCAGGTCCGGGGGCGACGGTTTGATGATGACCTGAAACTGATAGTAGTGCTGCAGGCGGTTGGGGTTTTCTCCGTAGCGGCCGTCTGTGGGGCGGCGCGAGGGCTGGACATAGGCCGCGGCCCAGCGTCGCGGCCCAAGGGCACGCAGAGTGGTTGCCGGATGGAACGTGCCTGCGCCGACTTCCATATCGTAAGGTTGCAGCACTGCGCAGCCCTTGCCGGCCCAATAGGTTTGCAGTCGCAGGATGATCTCCTGAAAGCTGCTCGGCAATTGTGAAGTGGGATCAGTGCCTTCTTGCATGGCCGCCTCTTGTTTTGCGCGCAGTTTTTCTTAAAGCTGCGTCTCAATAGGCAAGCTGCCGGAAAGGGTCAACGGACAAACCCGTTGCGCTGACCCGTGGCGAAGGCATGCACTGGGATTTGGGAAAGGTTGTCACGAATGGGTTTCAATACATGCCGCATCGGGTTTCTGGCCGTCACGGTTACAGTATCGGCGCTTTTGGGCGCGCCGGAAGCACAAGCGCAGGACCAAAGATGGGTGCAGGTCGAGGCGCATCGTGACCTTGATGTGGCAATAGAGCGCGCCCGGCTGATTGAAAGCCGTCTAGGGAATGTCAGCGGTTTCCGACTGCCCAGCAACTGGTACGCCCTCAGTCTTGGACCTTTTGATACCGAGACGGACGCGTTTCTGGTACGGATGCAGTTGCGGTCCGAAGCTGCAATCCCGGCAGATGCTTTCGTCAGCGACGGGACCGACTATCTGGAGCAGGTCTTCCCCGAACCCGGTGCGGACACCACGCAATTCGTCCCTGATGCCGCCGGTGTCACGCAGCAGGCCGCCGACAGACCGGACGCTGTGGCAGAGGCTGAAGCCCCGCCGGTCCCGGAGCCCGAAGAAACCCTGCGCGAAGCGCAAGCGTCAGAGCAGTTGCTTGACCGCGATGCGCGCGCGGCTTTGCAGACCGCCTTGCAGTGGTTCGGATTCTACGACTTGGCCATTGATGCGGCCTTTGGGCCCGGAACACGTCGCTCGATGGGGGCATGGCAGCTGGAACAGGGGTACGAGTCGACCGGTGTTCTGACCACCCGCCAGCGCGCCGAGTTGATGGAAGCCTATCGTTCAGAACGCGCCGAACTGGGGATGCAGACTGTCCGTGATGAAATGGCGGGGATCAGCATTGATCTGCCGCTCGCGATGGTCGACTTTGATCGACATGAAACGCCATTTGTGCATTTCAATGCGCGTGATGAAAGCGGCGTTCAGATCCTGCTTATCAGCCAGTCTGGGACTCAAGCCACATTGTTCGGCCTGTATGAAATGATGCAGACACTCGAGATCGTGCCACTGGAGGGGATGCGCGAGCGGCGGCAGAATTCCTTCATTCTGACAGGGCAGAACGAGAACCTGCGTTCGCACACGGTAGCGCAGTTCCGCAATGGTGAGATCAAGGGCTACACGCTTGTCTGGACACCCGAGCGTGACGCGCAGATGGAGCGGGTTTTGCCGATGATGGAAGCGAGCTTCAATCCGTTGAGCGGAACGTTGCCGGACAGTGCAGGGCAGGCAAGTGCTGTCAGTCGCTCTGACCTGCTTGCCGGACTGGCCGTGCGCAGGCCAGATTTTTCGCGCTCCGGTTTCTTCATTGATGCGTCAGGGCGGGTTCTGACCACTTCCGAGGCCGTGTCACAGTGCGAGCGGATTACGATAGATGAGGTGCATGGGGCCCGTGTGGTCGCGCGCGATGAGACGCTTGGACTGGCTGTGCTGGAACCAGAGACACCGCTTGCACCGCTGGCCTATGCGGAGTTTCTGGATCGTGCCTCGCCACTTGGCAGCGAGATCACGATCGCTGGTTTTCCCTTCGAGGATGTGATGGCGCGTCCGGTGCTGACCTTCGGACGAGTCGAGGCGCTTGAAGGGCTGAACGGTGAGCAGGATCGACTGCGTCTAAGCGCTGATCTGCGCGCCGGAGATCGCGGAGGGCCGGTTTTCGGGACCAATGGCGGTGTGATCGGGCTTCTTATGGGGCCACTGGGAGATGGCACGCAGCTTTTGCCAGAAGATGTGAATTTCGCGATCAACTCTGAAGCTATCCGTAGATTTCTGGATGCTGGCGCGATCTCGAGCGGTGATTTTGATGCGAATACAGCTGTTCCGCCAGAGATGCTGACGCGCATGGCAGGGGATCTGACGGTTCTTGTTTCATGCTGGAACTGACCCTGCCGACCGGCCGGGCCATAAGGGGCAAGTATAACAACTTCTTGAGTTTCCGGTTCATAGGCCTATGCTGCGGCGCAGCTTGAAAGTGTGCCCAATGCCCAAATATCTGACCCTGACCGATTACGCCCAGATCACGGGGTCTGCGCCGATAAAGCGCCAGACCCATGGATGGCGCGCGAAATGCCTGCAGCGCTTGGTTCGGTTGGAAATGCCGGTGCCGCAAACGATTGCACTGTCATTTGCTGTCGTGCGGGAAATTGCGACTGGTGCGCAGATGAACCTGCGGCACCTGCTTGGGCATTTCCCGCGCGGACAACTGCTTTCGGTGCGGCCTTCTGCCGAGCATCCGCAATGGGGCGGGCCTGCGGCGATCCTCAATATCGGAATGAACGACGAAAAACACGCCGAGATTGCGGAAGCCTACGGTGAAGATACAGCAACTGAGATGTATTTGCGCTTCGTGCAGTCTTACGCATCGCATGTCGCACATCTTGACCCCGATATGTTTGATACGCCCGAACCCAGTCTTGGCGCTTTGCAGGCGGCCTTGCGCGACTACGAATCGGAAACCGAAGAACCTTTCCCCCAATCGCCCGCGCAGCAATTGGCAGATGTGTTGCGCTCGATGGCGCGCGCCTGGGAAGGGACATCGGCACGGCTTCTGCGTCAAGCCAAAGGGGCGCCGGTCGATGCGGGGTTGGGTCTTGTGGTGCAAGCTATGGCGGGGGGGGTTGGCGCTGGTGAAAGTGGTGCCGGGTTGATCCGCTTCATCGATGCGGAAACCGGTGTTCCGCAGGTGACAGGG
>SKWJ01000433.1 GCA_007128995.1 Paracoccaceae bacterium | reverse complement strand
GCCAGCCGTGCTGGCGGAAATGCCCGCAGCCTGCGCCGCCTGCGCAGTCTGCGCCGCCGAAAGCGTGGCCCCTTCGCCGGGAATGGACACGGCATGCAGATGCCGTGCGACATCTTTCAGCGGCCGCATGAATCCCGCGACATCCTTGGTATTCAGCATCCCGCAGATCAGCCACAGACGCCCGATTCCCATCTGCGCCAATGTGGCGGCAATCGCCTCGCCCGCAGCCGGATTATGGCCACCATCCAGCCAGAGCGTGCCATCCGGCAACGCCTTGGTCAGGGGGCCATGGCGCAGGCGCTGCATCCGCGCGGGCCACTCTGCCCGGGTGACAGCCGCCTCGGCCCCTTCGCCCCGGCCCAGCACACGCAGTGCGGCAAGTGCGATGCCCGCATTCTGCACCTGATGCGGGCCTGCCAGATTGGGCAAGGGCAGGTCAAGCAGGCCCTGCTCATCCTCATAGACCAGTCGCCCTGCTTCAGAGGTCACATGCCAGTGCTGGCCATAGGCCAAAAGCGGTGCGCCCAGACGGGCCGCGCGCGCCTCGATCACCTCCAGCGCGGGGGGCGATTGCGGCCCAACCACGCACGGCACACCACGTTTCAGGATGCCTGCCTTCTCACCTGCGATCTCGGGCAGGGTTTCGCCAAGATATTGCTGATGATCCAGACTGACAGGTGTGATGATGCTCAACTCTGGCCGCGCGATGACATTTGTGGCATCCAGCCGCCCGCCAAGGCCAACTTCCAGCAGCGTGTAATCCGCCTTCGTCCGGGCAAAGCCCAGCAGGGCGGCACAGGTTGTGATCTCGAAATAGGTGATCGCATCTTCCCCATTCGCAGCAAGACATTCATCCAGAAGCTGCGTCAGGGCGGGTTCAGAGATCAATGTGCCCGCCAGCCGGATGCGTTCGTGAAACCGTGCCAGATGCGGCGAGGTATAGGCATGAACCCGTGCGCCGGTCGCTTCCAGCCCGGCCCGGATCATCGCTTGTGTGGACCCTTTGCCATTGGTTCCGGCAATATGGATCACCGGGGGCAGCCGCCGTTCGGGATGATCCAGCGCTGCCAGCAGACGCCAGACCCGATCCAGCGTCAGATCGATGATCTTGGGGTGAAACGCCATCATCCGCGCCAGCAGCGCGTCAGACCCGCGCTCGCTCATTTCGGCTCTGCCGCTGTATCCGCGCCGGGCGCGGGCTTGGACACACGCGGCGCAAGCTCTTCATTCGGGCGCGGCAGGTCACCATAGACGACAGCGCTTTGCTGCGTCAGCATGCGCAGAAGTGTCGCGATCTCGGCGCGCAGATGCGCGCGCGGTGTCACGCGATCCAGCATGCCGTGTTCCAGCAGATATTCGGCGCGCTGAAAGCCCTCGGGCAGGGTTTCGCGGATTGTCTGTTCAATGACACGCGGCCCCGCAAAGCAGATCAGTGCGCCCGGTTCTGCGATCTGGACATCGCCCAGCATCGCATAGCTGGCCGTCACACCCCCGGTTGTCGGATGTGTCAGCACCACGATATAAGGCAAACCTGCCTCGCGCAGCATGTCGATGGCAACAGTGCTGCGGGGCATCTGCATCAGCGAGAGGATCCCCTCCTGCATCCGCGCGCCCCCGGCGGCCGAGAACAGAACCAGCGGCAGCTTGCGCTGGACGGCATGTTCACAGGCGGCCACGATGGCATTGCCCACATACATGCCCATCGACCCGCCCATGAAGCCGAAATCCTGCGCGACTGCGACGAGCTTGGTGCGCAACACCTCGCCTTCGACAGCCAGCATGGCTTCCTTCTCGCTGGTCTGCTTCTGGGCCGCGCGCATGCGGTCGGGATATTTTTTCTGGTCGCGGAAATTCAGCGGGTCCGCGATCGGCTGCGGGACGGCAATCTCGCGATACAAGCCACCGTCGAAAAAGCTCTGAAACCGCTCGCGCGGGGAAATCGGCATATGGTGTCCGCACGAGTTGCAGACGCGCTGGTTGTCCGACAATTCGCGGTGAAACAGCATCGTGCCGCAACTGGGGCATTTCTCCCACAGGTTCTCGGGCATCTCGCGCCGAGAGAAAAGGGAATTGATGGTCGGGCGGACGTAGTTCGTGATCCAGTTCATCAGTGCTTCCTGCGCAGGTTACAGGCCAGATAAGCTGCGGCGTGCAAAAATGCAATCAGCGCCCGCGCAGGGCAAGACGGCACAGGCCCCAGACCACCAGCATTCCGGCGATATCGGCTGCAAGCATCGGCAGGATCGCATCCGTGTCGCGCACCGAAAAGGGCAAACGGAACAGCGCCAGCCCGTCAAGCGCCTCGCCCGTGGTGAAGATCAGGATCGCCAGAGTGTTATTTGCAAAATGCAGCCCCCAGGCCAGCCCGAGAGAGCCGGACCTTGCTGTGAGATCGGCCATGAGCAGCCCGAAAAAGCCCGTCACGAACACGATCAGCCAGACTGATTCGCCCATTTCCGTCGGGGCGTAATGCAACAGCCCGAACAGCACCGAGGGCAACACCATCCAGACCCAGCGCGACGCGAATCGGGCCGCCAGCTGCTGTTGCATATACCCGCGGAAAACCACCTCTTCCGCCCCGGTCTGGATCAGCAGACCGATCAGCGCGAGGGGCAGGAACAAAAGCCAGACTGTGAATGCGACGCCGGGTGTCAGATCATGCGAGACGAAGATCCAGATCACGCCGGGAAGCGCGACCAGCAGGAAGATGCCCATACCCAGCAGAAAATCATGCCGGACAATCGCGCGCGGTCCAAAAAGCGACGCGATCGGGCGATGATGCAGCCAACGGACAGCTGCGCAGGCCCCCAGCCCCATGCCCAGAAATGTCAGCAGCAGGAAAATCAGCGACATCGGGCTATCGCCTGTGCCGATGGCGCCGAGCGTGACCTGCATCTCGGACGCGCCCCGCATGAGCACGATGGCGCCTGCCAGCAGCCCCATCCACAGGCTGTAGCAGACAAGGATCAGGCCCAGTCCGAGAATCAGCCGCCACACTTGCGGGCGCAGCCGCGCCGGGGCAACATAGCGGTCAAAGACAAGCGGTTTCAGTTGCATGCGCGATCCTTTAATGGGCCTGTTCGTTGTGGAGTGGTTAAATAGTGTAGCGCGCTGCGCTGCAAGCCGCAGGCGGGTGCAGCGTGACTTCCCGCAGGCATCATGACAGGGTAGTCCCTCTGGGCAGCGTGAGAGTAAGATGGCAGGAGCGACAGTTGTACTGGTTGTGTGTCTGCAGGTCGGATTCATCATCCGGGCCTTGCTGCGTCAGGGCCTGTCGCCTTCGGCGCGGATGGGATGGGTGACGGTCATCTCGGTTTTGCCGGGTGTGGGGATCGGGGCCTATTTCCTGTTCGGGGAGATCCGGCTGGAGCGCGCCAAGCGCGAACGGATGCGCGAAGTCCGGGGGCTGCTTCTGGCTGCGCAGGGCATCTGCCCGGAAATGCCGCTGACAGTTGAAGGGCCCGCCCGCCCTGCTTTTGCCGCCGGGCATGCGACCAGCGGGTTTTTGCCCGTGGCGGGCAATTCGCTGGCCCTGCTGCCCGAAGGCGATCAGATGATGGACGATATCTTTGACGCCATCGACACTGCAAAGCGGCATGTGCATGTGCTGTTCTATATCTGGCTGCCTGATCACACGGGAACGCGGATGGCCGAGTGCCTGTGCCGGGCTGCGCGACGCGGTGTCGCGTGCCGGGTGCTGGTCGATGATCATGGCGCGCGCCATCTGATCCGCTCGTCGCTGTGGCAGTTGATGAAGGGGGCAGGCGTCGCGGTAGAGCGCGCCGCCCCTGTCGGCAATCCCTTTGTCAGCCTGCTTTTTCAGCGTCTGGATTTGCGCAATCACCGCAAGATCGTGGTTGTGGACAATTGTGTCAGCTGGGTCGGGTCGCGCAATTGTGCGGATGCGGCCTTTGCGATCAAGAAGCGATTTGCGCCTTGGGTTGATATCCTGATGCGTCTGGAAGGCCCTGCGGTGCGCCAGCAACAGGCCGTGTTCCTGCAGGACTGGATGACGCATCATTCCGAGGATCTGAGTGCGCTGTTGTCCGAAGGCCCGGGGGCCGAGGGCGCGGGGCCGGTGGTCGCGCAGGTTATCGCATCGGGGCCAGATGACATTCATACCACCCCATCGGATGCCTTGCGCGCGATGCTTTATGCCGCGACCGGGCAGCTGCGCCTGACAACGCCCTATTATGTGCCTGATCTGGCGCTGCATACGGCGCTGTGTTCGGCCGCGGAACGGGGGGTCGAGGTGGACCTGATCCTGCCTGCGCGCAATGACAGCCTCATCGTGGGGGCCGCCAGCGAGAGCCTTTTTCCCGATCTTCTGCGTGCGGGTGTGCGGATACATCTCTTTCAGGACGGGTTGATTCATTCAAAGATTGTCACTGTGGACGGGGCCTTTGGCATGGTGGGCACGGCAAATCTGGATCATCGCAGTTTTGATCTGAACTATGAGAACGCGCTTTTGTTCCAATGTCCGGTCGCAGTGGCAGATCTGGATGCGCGTCAGCAAAGCTACATCCAGCGCGCGACGCGGATCGAGCGCGCCGAGGTGGCGCAGTGGTCGGCCTTGCGTCAGTTGCGAAATAATACTGTGGCGCTGGCAAGCCCCCTGCTATAACCATGCCAATGTTTCACGTGAAACACTAACATGCTGTAAATAAACATTAAATAACCGTATAGCGTGCGTGCGCCAAGCCTGCTGTGTCTGGTGGAAGGGGCAGGGGTCAGTCGTGCGAGGCTTGCATCCGGGCTGGCGCTGGCGCATAGGGTGCTGCACATGTGAAGCACCTGCCCGATGAGCCTGTCATGAGCCTGAGCGCCACCACCCCCGCAGCCAAGACCACCTGGATCGTGCTGGCCGCGATCAGCCTGTGCCATATGATCAACGATGTCATGCAAAGCCTGCTGGCCGCGATCTATCCGCTGCTGGCGTTGGAATTCGATCTGAGCTTCTGGCAGATCGGGTTGATGACCTTTGCCTTTCAGGTGACAGCGTCGCTGTTGCAACCGCTGGTCTGTCTGGTGACAGATCGCCGGCCGATGCCCCAGTCGCTGCCCGTCGGGATGGGGTCCACCCTCGTCGGGTTGCTGCTTCTGGGCTTTGCGCAAAGCTATGGTGCGTTGCTGTTGGGGGCGATGTTCATCGGGGTCGGCTCGGCGGTGTTTCACCCGGAATCCAGTCGCGTGGCGCGGCTGGCCTCGGGGGGCAAGTTCGGGACCGCGCAATCCCTGTTTCAGGTCGGGGGCAATTTCGGCTCGGCGCTGGGGCCGCTGCTGGCGGCCTTTGTCGTGGTTCCGCTTGGCCGGCCCAGTGTTGCCGCCTTTGCTGTCATGGCGCTGGTGGGGATGATGATCCTGAACCGTGTCGGGTTGTGGTATGGCGCGCTGGCGCGGGCCAGCGCCGCGCAGGGGCGCACGCGCCCTGCACATAGCCTTGGCCGCAGGCCAGTGATCTGGGCAATCGTGATCCTTGCGCTGCTGACCTTCTCGAAAAATGCCTATACGGCCAGCATCTCCAGTTATTACACCTTCTATCTGATCGAGCGTTTCGACCTTGGAATCGAAGCTGCGCAGCAATTGCTGTTCCTGTTTCTGGCGGCAACTGCTGCCGGGGTCATGCTTGGGGGGTTGATCGGGGACCGGTTTGGCCCTCTCGTCGTGATCTGGGTGTCAATTCTGGGTGTCTTGCCCTTCACTCTGGCCTTGCCGCATGTCGGGCTGGTCGCAACTGCGGTGCTGTCAGTGGTGATCGGGATCATCATTGCCTCGGCCTTTCCGGCGATTGTGGTCTATGCGCAGGCGCTTCTGCCGGGGCGTGTGGGGCTGGTCGCGGGCATATTCTTCGGATTCGCCTTTGGCATGGGCGGGATTGCGGCGGCGATCCTGGGTGTGATGGCGGATTTTCGCGGGATCGTCTGGGTGTATCAGGCCTGTGCCTTTTTGCCGGTGCTGGGGCTTCTGACAATTTTCCTGCCCTCGCGCAGGCGGCTGGCCTCTTGACCTTGGCACGCCCTTAAGGTAGCCCTCTGGCTGCGCGGGCATGGTGAAATGGTATCACATGAGCCTTCCAAGCTCTTGGTGCGGGTTCGATTCCCGCTGCCCGCTCCAGCTTCAATTCCGGTAATCTTTGAAGGCCATGCGTTTGTGGCTGCAGCCCGGCAGAGCGGGCCTTTTGCCGTGGTGCGCGTTATCCCATCGCATAGCCTGCGCCGCGCACCGTGCGGATCGGATCTTCGCCGCCATTGCCGCACAGGGCCTTGCGCAGGCGTCCGACATGGACATCCACTGTGCGTGTGTCGATATAGATTTCGCGGCCCCAGACCCGATCCAGCAGCGCCTCGCGTGTCCAGACCTTGCCGGGGCGTTCCATCAGGGCCGCAAGAAGGCGGAACTCTGTCGGACCAAGGTGCACTGTCTGGCCAGCGCGGGTGACACGGTAGGTGTCGGGGTCAAGGCGGATGTCTTCCACCTCCAGCGCCTGACCGGCGCTGACCGGGCGCAAGCGGCGCAGATTGGCGCGGACACGGGCGATCAGCTCTGCAACCGAATAGGGTTTGACGATATAGTCATCTGCGCCTGTATCCAGCCCCCGGACACGGTCGCTTTCTTCTGACCGGGCCGACACCATGATGATCGCGGCCTCGCGCCCTTCCGGGGTGGCCTTGATCTGGCGGCAGGCTTCCAGGCCAGAGAGCCGCGGCAGCATCCAGTCCAGCAAGATCACATCGGGCCCCTGTTCTGCGACGGCCAGAACGGCTTCTTCGCCGTCCTTTGCTGTTGCGACACGAAAGCCCGCCGCCTTGATATTGTAGCTCAGCAGTGCCAATTGCGCCGGTTCGTCATCTACAATCAGAACCAGCGGGGCGGTAATGCCAGACATGCAGGTCATTCCTTCGGACTCGTGATTGTTGCGGTCGAGTGGCCCTTCTGGCGCGCTTCGGCCTGCTTGCCCTCGGCCACGAAGATCACATGCTCTGCGCCATGCGTGACCAGATCCCCCATGCGTTCGATATTCTTGGCGATGAAGACATAATGCAGCGAAGGTGTGATATTGCGCGGATCTTCCATCATATGGGTGATGAATTCGCGAAACAGCGCGTTGGTCATGTCATCCACCTCGATATCGCGGCTGATGACATCGCGGGCCAGATCGGTGTCCATGCGGGCGAAGGCGTCCAGCATGTCCTTGAGCATCTGGCCGACAAGGCGCGATTGCCGGCGCAAAGCCCCTGTCGCGCCATCAATGACCGTGGCCGAGATCAGCACCGGGACGCGCTTGGCCATGTTCTTGGCGTAATCGCCCAGCCGCTCCAGCTCGCCCGCCATTTTCATGACCGCAACGGCCGAGCGCAGATCGTCTGCCTGTGGCTGGCGCAGCGCGAGCAGGCGCACCACCTGAGCATTTATATCCTCTTCGGCGGCGTCAATCACCTTGTCACCCTGCACGACCTGCGCGGCAAGGTCCTCATCGCGCGTTTCCAGCGCCTTTGCCGCGTCGATGATGGCCGTCTCGACATGTCCGCCCATGGTCAGCACCGACAGGCGGATGGCTTCAAGATCGCGGTCGAAGGCAGACAGCGTATGAGGTTTCATTTGGGAAGTCCTTTCACTGAGGGTGTGCACGCTGGGAGCACCGCTTCAAAACTCGCACCCTCACCCGGTGCGGACCGAATTATCAGCCGACCGCGATGACGGCTGAGGATATGCTTGACAATGGCAAGGCCAAGACCCGTCCCGCCACTGTCGCGCGAGCGCGCCTTGTCGACGCGGTAGAACCGCTCGGTCAGGCGGGGAATATAGATCGGGTCGATCCCATCTCCGAAATCCCGGATCGATACCCGCAAGACACCGCTTTCAAAGCCGGGCAGGGCTGCAACATAGCGGGCCGTGATTTCCAGCTTTCCGCCTGCACCACCGTATTTCAAACCATTCTCGATCAGATTGTGGAAGACCTGAACAAGCTGGTCATAATCGCCGGGAATATCGGGCAGGGTTTCGGGGACGGAGTAGCCGAGTTCGATTTCCGCGGCTTCGATCTGGGGACGAAGTGCTGCAAGCGTGGCCTTGAGCACCATGTCGATGGAAACCGGCGTGCGTGGCCGGATCTTCTCGACCGCTTCGACACGGCTGAGCGAGAGCAGGTCAGAGACAAGCCCGGTCATCCGTTCCGCCTGCTCGGTCATGATGGCCAGAAACTCGGCACGTGTGGCGGCATCTTCGCCGGCCGGGCCGCGCAGGGTTTCAATGAAGCCGGCAAGGACTGTCAGGGGCGAGCGCAATTCATGGCTGACATTGGCCACGAAGTCGCGGCGCTGGGCTTCTGCCGCCTCGATATCGGAAATATCTGACAGCGACAGCACCAGCATATGTGGTTTGGCATGCCGCGCCGTCACCCGCCAGACGGTTTCGCGGCTGCCCGATGTTGCAATGAATGTCGCCGTGTCTTCGCGCGTCCCGTCCAGAACGCGTTCCAGCATCGCAGCGACAGCGGGCTGGCGCAGATGGGCGCGGATCTGGGCCCCCATGATCTGAGCGCCAAACAGGTCCGTGGCCGCCGGGTTGGCTTCTTTCACATGCCCGGTCTTGTCCAGCAAAAGCACCGGATTGGGAAGGGCTGCGATAAGCGTTGCGTTGGCCGTGGTCTGCATGGGCAGGTCATCCAAACCGGCCAGTTACATAGTCATTGGTCCGCGATTTCTGAGGGTTGGTGAAGATGGTGTTGGTATCGCCATATTCGATCAGCCGACCCAGATACATGAAGGCCGTGTTGTCGGACACGCGCGCGGCCTGCGCCATCGAATGGGTTACAATCACGATCGAATAGGTTCCTTTCAGGTCTTCGATCAATTCTTCGATGCGGGCAGTGGCAATCGGGTCAAGGGCCGAACAGGGTTCGTCCATCAGCAGCACTTCGGGGTCCGAGGCGACAGCGCGTGCAATGCACAGACGCTGCTGCTGCCCGCCCGACAGGCCCAGAGCGCTGTCATTGAGCCGGTCCTTGACTTCGTTCCACAAGGCCGATTGCTGCAGCGCCCGCTCGACCGTTTCATCAAGGATGGATTTCTTGGTGACCCCATCCACCCGCAGCGGATAGGTGATGTTGTCATAGATCGACATGGCGAAGGGATTGGGCTTCTGAAAGACCATGCCCATGCGCTTGCGAAGCGCGATCACATCCACGCCTTTGGCATAGATGTCAAACCCGTCCACTGTGATCCTGCCTTCGATGCGCAGGTCGTCAACCAGATCGTTCATCCGGTTCAGACAGCGCAGCAGGGTGGATTTGCCGCAGCCCGATGGCCCGATCAAAGCTGTGACCTGGCCTTTCTGGATTTCCAGATTGTTGTCAAACAAGGCCTGTTTCTGGCCATACCAGAGGTTGAAATCAGTGATGTCGAGCGCGGCCCCCTCGTTCGATTTCTGGACGTGATAGGCGGTGGGTTCGAATTCAAGCGTATCTTGCATGTCTCTCACTCAGAACTGGCCAGTGGCGTATTTGCGCTTCAGGCGGTTGCGGATGATGATGGCGGTCGCGTTCATGATCACGATCAGCCCCAACAGCAGGAGCGTGGTCACAAATACCATGGGCTTGCCAGCTTCCGAATTGCGCGACTGGAAGCCTACATCGAAGATATGAAAGCCCAGATGCATGAAGCTGCGATCCAGATGTATGAAGGGGTAGAAGCCGTCAATCGGCAAGGCAGGCGCGAGTTTCACAACGCCCACCAGCATCAGGGGCGCCACTTCGCCTGCGCCGCGCGCCATGGCAAGGATCATCCCGGTCATGATGCCCGGCAGCGCCTTGGGCAGCACCACATACCGGATTGTCTGCCATTTGGAAGCGCCACAGGCGAGCGAGCCTTCCCGCATGGAGCGCGGCACGGCGGACAGGGCTTCTTCGGTGGCGACAATGACCACTGGCACGGTCAGCAGTGCCAGCGTCAGCGATGCCCAGAGGATACCGCCCTTGCCGAAGGTCGGGTTGGGAAGCGCTTCGGGATAGAACAACTGGTCGATCGTGCCCCCCATCGCATAGGCGAAAAAGCCAAGGCCAAACACACCGTAAACGATACTGGGAACCCCTGCCAGATTGTTGACCGAGATACGCACGATCGAAGTGATGCGCCCCTGTTTTGCGTATTCGCGCAGATAGAGCGCCGTGATCACACCGAAGGGCGCGACGAAGATCACCATCAGAAGGGTCATCGCGACAGTGCCGAAGATCGCAGGCAGCACCCCGCCCTGTGTGTTGGCCTCGCGCGGTTCGGCTGAAACGAATTCCCACCAGCGCGAGACGTAGATCCCCAGCTTGTCGAACACATTCAGCGTATTGGCCGGGAAGAAGCGGACAATCTGGCTTATTTCGGGCTCGATCGTGCGGCCATTGACCTCTTCCAGGGTGACAGTGAAGCCGCGGTCATGGGCGCGGATATCGTTCACGCGCGCCTGCAGGACCTGAAACTCTGCCTGCAACTCGGCAATGCGTTCCTGTGACTGGGCGATTGCGGGGGCTGCGGCCTCTTCGCCCTGACGCAACACTTCACGCCGCTGGGCCAGACGTTCGCGCTCGATCAGATGGTTGATGCGGCCAATCTCGACCCGCTCGATCCGGCGGATTTCGCGGAAGCGCTCGCGCGCGGCGGTCTGCTGGCGGGCAAATTCGGCGGCGTCATAGTCCATCCGCTGCCCGTCGATCTGCATGCCCGCGATCCGGCCGATGAACACCCCCCAGACCTGACGTTCGAAATAGTAGAAATCCTCGGGCTGGGTGATATTGGCAGTCTCGAAATCCGCAACCCAGCGGAAGTCATCGCCATAAAGGTCGAAATTGGCGGTCTGATACAGCGTGCGGAAGGCAAAGCCATCATTGGCCTCGACCTCGGCGCGGGCGGTATCGTCAAGCTGGGCAAGCTGCGGGCGGAATACTGTCCCGCGCCGTTCGGTTCCGGCGATGACAGTGCCGTCAGTCAGTTCCACCCGGTCAATCGGTTTGGGCCAGAAGGTGGTTGCGCCATTGTAGAGAACCACCATCAGGAACACGGCGATCATGATGATCCCGAGTGCCAGCGCGCCGCCAAATCCCCAGAGTGCGGGTTCGCCAAGCGCTGACAGATCTGCCGAGAACCGCCGTCTGGCGCGCGGGGCAACAGCATCGCGGGCCGCGACACCGGCGACACCGGCAGCACTGGACGCGGGAGGGTTTTGTTCATTCAAACTGGTCATGTCTGTCCCCGGTCCCCGAAGTTACAGGTTGAAAGCGCGCTTGCGGAAGCGCTGGCGGATGAGTTCTGCACCGGTATTGATGACGAAGGTCATCACGAAGAGCGTGAGTGCGGCAAGGAACAGGATGCGGTAATTCGTGCCGTCGCGCACCGCCTCGGGCAGTTCGATGGCGATGGTGGCCGAGAGCGTGCGCAGCCCCGAGAAGATGTTCCATTCCATGATCGGTGTGTTGCCTGCCGCCATGACCACGATCATCGTCTCGCCTACCGCGCGGCCCATGCCCATCATCACTGCCGAGAACACCCCCGAGGCCGCAGTCGGCAGCACCACCCAGCGGGCAGTCTGCCACGGCGTTGCCCCGCAGGCCAGCGAGGCCGCGCGCAGATGCCCGGGGACCGAATTCAGCGCGTCTTCGGCCAGTGTGTAGATGTTCGGGATCACTGCGAAGGCCATGATGAAGCCCACGACAAGCGCGTTGCGCTGCTGGTAGCTGTCGATGAAACTGCCGCGCGGGTCATAACCGATCATCGTCAGCAAGGACGCCATCGCATAGGACAGGATCATCGCAAGGATCAGAAGCACGATCCAGCGCCCGGCATCGATCATGCCGGCGCGCGAACGGTCCAGCCCATCAAGCAAGTCGCGGTAATGATGGCCAAACTGCTTGCGGAAGCCCCAGGCGGTCACGAAATAGCTGAGTGGCAGCAGGATCAGGAACATGAAGGGGGTTCCGGTGCCGATGCGCCCCGTGGTCCACTGCTTGAAATCGCCTGAGAAGAGCAGGTTTTCCAGCCCCACCCCAAGGCGAGAGGCGATCCAGGCTGTCACAAGGATCGACAGCCCCATCAGCACGAATTTCGGAAAGCCATCATATCTGAGCGCGATGGAGGCAGGCAGCGTTTGCCAGGCAAAGGCCCCGATCATCAGCCCCATGGGCAGCGCAAAGAACCCCAGAAGCACGGCGCCGATCCATTCTTCGACCAAGGGTGCAAGCACCAGAGCGGCGATGAACCCCAAAACCACGGTCGGCAGGGATTCCATCATCTCCATCATTGGCTTGACGGTGGCGCGCACGCGCTTGTCGACAAATTCGGACGTGTAGATCGCCGCCATCAGCGCGATCGGGACAGCGAAGATCATGGCATAGAACGCGGCCTTGAACGTGCCGAAAATCAGCGGGACGAGCGAGTATTTCGGCTCTGCCAGATCGGTTCCGGCTGTCGACTGCCAGACATAGGTCGGTTCACTATAGCCTTCATACCAGATCTGGCCAAACAGCACTCTCAGGGTCACTTCCGGGTGGCGCTGGACATATTGCCAGGCCTCTACCTCGCCCCCTTGCGAGACCAGCATCACCCCGTTCGAGCGCGGGAAGATCATTCCGCTGGACTGCGTGGTCACATCGCCCGAGCGCGCCAGTTGAAAGAGCACCTGATCCGAGGTCGAATGATAGACCCAGACATTGCCCTCGGCATCGATGGCAACAAATTCCTTCTGGCGCTGGGCTTCGGACAGATCAACAATCGCGGCAGGCATTGACACATGTGTCCGTGCCCGGATCAGTTCGCGACCATCTGCGGTTTCGGTTGTTCCGGTCTGCAGGCGGAAATAGGCGTTCAGAGCGCCGTCTTCGGTTCCCACGATCAACGTTTCTTCGCCCGACAGGAAGGTCATCGCGGTCACGGCAACACCATCATCGCCCACCCGCCGCCTTTCGGCCAGCGAGGGGTTGTTCATGTCGCGCAGGTCGTAGCGAAATACATACCCATCATC
>SKWJ01000133.1 GCA_007128995.1 Paracoccaceae bacterium | reverse complement strand
CCTGTGCTTTGACGAAATGCAGATAACCGATATCACCGATGCAATGCTGGTCGGGCGTCTTTTCCAGCGCTTGTTCGAGCGTGGAGTCGTCGTGGTCGCCACTTCGAACCGCCACCCGGACGCCTTGTATGAAGGTGGCTGGAACCGGGATGTTTTCCTGCCCTTTATCGATTTGATAAAAGCGCGGATGGAAATTCACGAACTCGCAAGCCCCACTGATCACCGGCGCCAGCGCGTACGTGCCGATAATGTCTACCACCTGCCTACAGGAGAAGCGGCAAGAGCAGCAATCGATACGCTTTGGCGCGACATTACAAATGGTGAGAGAGAGGCTCCGCTGATCATCAGGGCCCATGGGCGCAGCCAGAAATTCGCGCGCGCTGTGGGGCGCGCCTTGCGCACGGATTTTCCGGAAATCTGTACCCGCGCATTGGCGGTCGGGGATTATCTGGCACTTGCACGGTCCATTGATGTTCTCGTCCTTGAGGATGTGCCGGTTCTGACACCCGCGCGCGACAATGAAGCCAAGCGCTTCGTCACCTTGATCGACACGCTTTACGAGGCGCAGGTGAAACTCGTGATGTCGGCTGATGCGGAACCTGATGCCCTTTATATCGCCGGCGAAGGTGCTTTCGAATTCGGGCGCACTGCCTCGCGGTTGGCAGAGATGCGGAGCAAGGATTGGTGGCGGCGGGCGGGCGGCGCGAAGGTCCGACGTGTGACCTCGCCGTCTTGACCTTCCGATTGTTCCAGGATCACTGGAATTCCGGGAACCGGAAGGCCGTTCATATTCGCGCGCCGGCCAGCCCGTGCCCGCGCAGTTATTTCTCGTATCCCGCCCGGTCCAGAGCAATCCTGCTCCCCTGCAAGTCCTCGTTGCCGATGCATCTGATAGAGGCGCTATGCAGCGACAAGAAAGCGGCGCCTTCGCAACCCGCCTTTGTTTCGTTCGAGGCTTGTTGTCAACGTGGGCCGGTATCTCATGGCCGCCACCGTCATGCAGTGGCCTACATCGAAAAGCCTTCAGGAAAGCCGCCGCTCAGCGATATCGTTGGTTAAATCGCATAGTCGCCATAACGGTCGTTCGGCGGAGGGGATGGTGCTGGCGTCGAGCGTTCCTCAACTGCAAGCATTCTGCTATTGTTGCTCCGCGTTTTGTTTCCAGCCAGCCCGACGCATGATCTTTATGTTCGAGATGATGCGCGCGTTCTCGCAGCCTGCAATTGATCGAGCCTCACTGCTCATGGTTTAGTTCCGCGGTCGCGACCTCTCTATTCGTGACACGATTCGCGTCATGGGAAATAGCACCGCCATGTAAAGCAGCGCGCCAACGATCAGCGGCGTGGCATTCACGAATTGGGACTGAAGATCCTGCGCGACCTTGAGGATTTCGGCAATGGCGATGACTGAGCACTCTGCGGTGCGTTTCATCAGGCCTATCAGCCGGTTGGAATAATCCGGCAATACGATCCGCACGGATTGAGGAAGCACCACAAGTCGCATGGCCTGCCAGGCGCTCAGGCCGATGCTGCGCGCGCTCAGCACCTGATTTCGATTGATAGCCTCGATTCCGGCACGGAACACTTCGGTAAGGTATGCGCCCTCGACCAAGGCAAGCACCACCACGCCCGTGGCGAACGGCGAAAGGACGATGCCGGAATAAGGCAAAGCCGAATAGGTCACCAGAAGCAGCACGATCGGTGGCACTGCGCGAAACACATCGACGTAAGCGTCAATGAAGAAATTCAAAAGCGCGTCGTTCACGATGCTGCGTACGACCGCCATGAAAATACCCAGAAGCGTGGCCAACACCAGAGAGAACAGGAAAACCTGCACGGCGATCCACAGCCCGCTCAGCATCCGCAACATCACGCCCGGGCGGCTCATCACTTCAAAATTGAAGAACAGATGGCCAAGGCGCCCCCAGTCTGCATCTGCCCAACGAAAAAACGCAGCTGCCAGAAGAACGAACAGCGCAAAGGCCGACAGGTTCTTCAGCCAATCCGGCGCGCGCCTGTCGATCTGCAATGGGACGAACAGCAGAAGGAACAGGATGAACACACCCACTGTGGCCGCAACATCCATCCAGATGGCGGCACCAGTGGTTACTGGGGTGGCCAGTAAGTAGCCAAGCCCGGCGAAAAACATCAGTGCCAGCAGCATCGGCCGCGGCTGTGACAGTGTGCCCGTCATTTCAATGCCCCCAGGAACTCGCGGGTCCTCGGATGTTCGGGCGCGTCAAGCACACGCGCGGTCGGTCCGCGTTCAATGACCTTGCCAGCGTCAAACATGATCAGCTGGTCGGCAACCTTGCGCAGAAAGCCGATCTCGTGACTGACAACGACCATTGTCATTCCTTCAGAAGCAAGGGCGCGCATCACGTCGAGCACTTCGTGCACCATTTCGGGATCAAGTGCGGATGTCGGCTCGTCGAACAGTATCGCCTTCGGCCGCATCGCGAGCGAGCGTGCGATCGCAACGCGCTGTTGCTGCCCGCCAGAGAGCTGATTTGGGTGCTTGGCCAGATGATCGGCCAAGCCGACCTGTATGAGTGCGCTGGCCGCCAAGTCCTGCGCCTCGTTGCGCGGACGTTTGCGGACATGGATCAATCCCAGCGCGACATTTTCCAAAGCGGTCATGTGCGGGAAAAGGTTGTAGTCCTGGAACACCATCCCGATATCGGCCCGCACACTGTTCACATTGGTCCGCAGGTCCGTGATGATCGTGCCGTCGATCAACACATCGCCTTCGCTGGGTTCCTCGATCCGGTTCAGACAGCGCAGGAAGGTGCTCTTGCCGCTGCCGGATCGCCCCATCAGTGCGACGACTTCGCCATGGGCTACGCGGGCGTCGATTCCGCGCAGAACATGCGTGCCACCGAAATACTTGTGGATGCCGCGCGCCTCGATCATCGGCACCTGTGCAGCGTCTGGCGTGGCTTCTGGCGCAGCGCTCATCTTATGTTTCCCGCGTTCAGGCGACGCTCTAGGCGGCGGGTCAGGTGGATGAGCGGTATCAGTGTCGCAAGATAGACGAACATCGACAGGATAAGCGGTGTCGGTGTGCGCTTCCATGTCACGGCTTGCTGTGCGTTGGTCAGCAATTCTGGCACTGTTATGACATAGGCGACGGCTGTGTCCTTGACGAGGCTGACAAGGTTGTTCGTCAGCGGTGGGATTACGATCTTGAAGGCCTGTGGCAGGACGACGTGACGCATGGTTGCGCCAGGTCCCAGCCCCAGCGCGCGGGCTGCGTCAATCTGACCGCGCGGAATGCTTTCGATACCAGCGCGGAATATTTCAGCCTGATATGCACTGTTCATCAGCACCAGCGCCAGCACTGCGGCCCAGAATGCCGGCAGGCGAATGCCCAAGAAGGGCAGGGCGTAGAAGATCAGCACCATGCTGACGATAAGCGGCAGGGCACGGAAGATGTCGATATGCAGCCCCAGAAACAGATCGATGACAGGATTGCCGAGTGTGCGCAGGATTCCGAATGTCAGGCCGAAGATGATCGACAAAACAGTAGCGACGATCGCGACCTGAAGTGTAACAAGAAGGCCTTGGGCATACATTTCCCACACGCCATCCAT
>SKWJ01000212.1 GCA_007128995.1 Paracoccaceae bacterium | reverse complement strand
CTGGCTGAATTTGCGGGTCTGGAGGCGAGTTTCTGGATCTTGGGTGGGTTGCTTGCGGCCCTCACCATTATGGCCGGGATTGCCGCGCGCCGGTTGTAGCGGGCGCGCGGCGCAAGGCGCGATCAGCTGCGCGCTTTGCGTGCATCCTCGATCGCCTGCCACACTCGATAAGGTGTCGCCGGCATATCCAGATGGGTCACCCCCAGGCTCGACAGTGCATTCACAACCGCGTTCATGTAGGCTGGTAGCGCACCGACAGCGCCAGCTTCGCCCGCGCCTTTGATTCCCAGCGCATTATTGGTGCTGGGCACCGGGTTGGAGATTACGTCGATCATCGGCAGGTCAGAAGCGCGCGGCATCGGATAATCCATGAATGATCCTGTCAGCAGCTGCGCAGACTCCGCGTCGAAGACAATCTCCTCACCCGCGGCCTGACCGATGCCCTGCGCGACACCGCCATGGATCTGCCCCTTGACCATCATTGGATTAACCACAGTCCCAACGTCATCGACCACCAGATATCGTTCGATGGTCACGCGCCCGGTTGCCGGATCGATCTCGAGCTCGCAGACATGCACACCATTCGGAAAATTCGCTTCGGGCGGAACAATGATCGCGGAAGCCCCCAGTCCCATATCCCAGCTGATCGGCAGCTTTCCACGGATGAACGATGCACGTGCGACCTCTTCGATCCGCATGTTACGATTGGTGTCGCGCACATGAAAGGTGCCATCCGTGAATTCGATCTGGTCTGGATCAGCTTCCAGCAGATGCGCGGCAATTTCGCGGGCGCGCCCAATTACCTTGTCCGCCGCGCGCCGCAGCGCCAGCCCCCCCGCCATGGCCGAACGCGACCCGAATGTCCCGCGCCCATGGATAACCCGGTCGGTATCCCCTGATGCAACACGCACTGCTTCGGGTTTCACGCCCAGAAACTCGACAGCCATCTGGCGAAAAGCCGTCTCATGGCCTTGGCCATGGTTCTGCGTGCCCATCAGCAATGTCACGCCGCCGCCCGTATCGAACCTGATTTCAGCACCTTCCTCATTGGTATTTCGGAACGGACCACCTGCAATCTCGATCGCATTTATCAGGGAGATACCGCGCAACATACCGCGTGATTCCGACTTCTGCTTGCGCGCCGGAAACCCTGCGTAATCGGATGCCTCCAGCGCGATATCCATGTTACGCTCGAATTCCCCGGTGTCATAAACGAACAGAAACCCGGTATCATACGGCATTGCCGAGGCCGGAATCAGGTTGCGGCGACGCAATTCGACCGGGTCGATCCCCAGTTCATGCGCCGCAAGGTCGATGACCCGTTCTATGGCATATGTCGCCTCAGGGCGCCCCGCGCCACGATATGGCGCTGTCGGCTGGGTGTTGGTGTAGACACCAAGCACTTCAGCGTGGATAGCCGGCGTCGTATAGACCCCGGACAGGCCGCCCAGATTGTTTGTCGGCGAATGCGGCGTATTGAACCCCAAATACGCACCCAGATTGGCTTTCGTGCGCACCTTCAGGCCAAGGAACTTGCCGTGTTCGTCCAGCGCAAGCTCGACCCGGGAAAAGTTGTCGCGCGCGTGAAAGTCTGACAGAAACGATTCCGAGCGAGTTGCTGTCCAACGAACCGGGCGGCCCAATTTCTTCGCGGCCCACAGCACAAGGACATGTTCGGGATAGGGGCTGCCCTTCATGCCAAATGCACCCCCGACATCGGGCGCTATGATGCGCAACCGCATAGGGTCTATGCCGAGCGATTTCTCGGCAATCTCGCTGCGGATCTTGTGAGGTATCTGGACCCCGGCGGTCAGCGTATACCGATCTTCGATCCGGTCATAGCTGCCAAGAGCGTTGCGCGGCTCCAATGCATTCGCCGACACGCGGGAGACACGGAAATCCAGACTGGTGACATGCGCGGCGCCAGCAAAGGCATCGTCCACTCGCGCACGGTCGCCAGCTTCGAACACGAAACAGACATTGTCATCCACAAGGCCAGGCCAGACAACGGGCGCACCTGGTTCCGTGGCGTCCAGTGCGCTGCTGACCGCATCAAGCGGTTCGTAGTCGACCATGACAAGGTCTGCCGCATCGCGCGCCGCATTGCGGGTTTCCCCGACCACGATCGCCACGCCTTCGCCAATGAAACGGACAAGATCGCTGGCCAGCGGGTAGAATGGCGGACGTTCCATCGGGCTTCCGTCACGCTTGTGACGTTGAACCATTGTCTGAAACGTGCCGATGCCATCCGCCACCAGATCGGCGCCGGTCAGCACGCACAAGACACCGGGATGCGCCTCTGCCTCGGATGTATCTATCGCCAATATGCGCGCCGATGCATGCGGGGCGCGGATAACGGCCATATGCGCCTCGTGATTGGCCGTCAGATCATCCACGTAACGCCCCCGACCTGTCGTCAAACGCAGATCTTCAGAGCGGGGAACGGACTGCCCCATACCGGCATTCAGTGTCATCAATTGCTCCGTGCTGTGTAAGGTCACGCTCACTCGACAAGATCGTGCGTCGAGGGATGAAATAGCTCTTCGGGGTTTACCTTGCGGCTGGCCGTTCCGTCGGCGTACATGTAGTGTGTCATCGCGTCCAGTTCGGCGCGGTTGCGCTGAAAACCGTAGGGCCAGGGATCACCCCCGGTAAGCGCCATCGCATCCGCATAGTCATGCACCGCCCAAGGCAGCGATACCCGCAGGACATTCGACATGGACATTTCGTCCTGACGAAGCTTTTTCGCCTTGGAAAATGCCCGGAACAGCGCTTCGGGAAGCCATGGGTTTGCATCCGCCACGTCCTTCCGCAGGGCAAGCGCATGCATGATAGGGAAGAATCCGGTCTGGTGGTAATAGGCGACCTCGGCGGCGCGCAGATCAGGATACAGACGCTGCACTGCGGGATTACCAGTCAGGATGCTGGCTGGCACGCGCGGGCTGACAATGGCATCCAACCGCCCAGACAGCAGCATGTCATCAAGAGTGTCGTCACCGTGCAACGACTCGACGCTGATGTCATCAGGCAAGTTCAGGGCGATACGCTCACCCGCGCTGGGAGCATTCAGCCCGCCGACATACCATGTCACGTCAGATGCCTTGACGCCTTCGTCCAGCATCATGCCGCGCACCCACATCGCTGCGGTCTGCTGGTATTCCGGCACCCCGATCCTTGCGCCTTTCATGTCGGCAAGGGACGCCACGCGCCCACCGCTGCGCACAAAGATCGCCGAATGGCGAAAAGCACGCGACAGGAAAACAGGGATAGCAATATAGTTTGCATCCCCGCGCGCGGTCGTGACGATATGGCTCGACATCGACAATTCGGATATCTCATAGCTGCGATTATTAAGCGCTTCACGGAAAATCGCCTCCGGCTCGGAGAACTGCATCCGGACCTTGCATCCGAGGACCTCTGCCTCACCGGTTGCAAACAGTCGGGTGCGGTCGCTTGCGACGCAGGTGATCGTGAATTCGGGCTGGCTCATTTTTCTACCTGACTCTGGATGAAGGGGGAACAGTCACGCGACCAGATTGGTCAACGTGCCGATACCCGAAATTGTGACCGAAACCCTATCGCCCGGCTGCAGATAAGCCGGAG